>NZ_BCAZ01000027.1:0-79160 GCF_001320205.1 Pseudomonas sp. NBRC 111123 | reverse complement strand
CCATTGAATCTCAAGGAGTTCGTCGTTCCGATGTCGCTGGAAGTGGGGCGCATTATAAGGGGATTCGAAAGCGCGTCAACCGTTAATTTCATGAAATTGAAACAATCTATAGAAAGCCTGTGAAAGGCACCTTGCACCTCATACCGCCAATTGCGCACTATATTGCACACCCGCACACCCCCAAGGATAGCCGCGCAGAAATGAACACCCAACCCCGCAGCCTGGCCGCCACCCTCTTCCCGATCGGCTTGCTGCTCATTGCCATGGCCTCGATCCAGTCCGGTGCCTCACTGGCGAAAAGCATGTTCCCGATCATCGGCGCACAAGGCACAACGACCCTACGCCTGGTCTTCGCCAGCGTCATCATGTTGCTAATCCTGCGCCCCTGGCGCGTACGCATGACAGCCAACACCCTGCGCAACGTCGTCATCTACGGCATGTCCCTGGGTGGCATGAACTTCCTCTTCTATATGTCGCTGCAAACCACGCCGCTGGGTATCGCCGTCGCCCTAGAGTTCACCGGCCCGCTGGCTGTGGCGCTGTTCGCCTCACGCCGTGCACTGGATTTCCTGTGGATTGCCCTGGCAGTTGCCGGCCTGTTGCTGCTCTTACCGGTCGGTCATGGCGGACAACCACTTGATGTACTGGGGGCAGCTTATGCACTTGGCGCAGGTGTGTGCTGGGCACTCTATATTCTGTTCGGCCAGCGTGCCGGGGCCGAGCACGGCATCCAGAGCGCTGCCCTCGGAGTCGTGGTCGCGGCCTTGTTCGTCGCGCCCATCGGCATCGTCCATGCTGGCAGTGCATTGCTCACCCCGGCAGTAATCCCGCTGGCACTGGGCGTCGCCGTACTTTCGACCGCCCTGCCCTATAGCCTGGAAATGGTCGCCCTGACTCGCATGCCAGCGCGGACCTTCGGCACGCTGATGAGTATCGAGCCGGCGATAGGCGCACTGTCAGGCCTGCTGTTCCTCGGCGAAGTTCTGAGCACCACGCAGTGGCTGGCAATTCTTGCCATCATCGCAGCCTCGGCTGGCGCCACGTTGTCCATGCGCCGCGAGGCAAGTCCGGTAGTCGCAGCAGACTGATTTGAGACATATTTTCATTTGAGACGATATTAGTGATTGTCCCCATCCGCCGCGCTGATTAAGCTGTCACAAAATCATAATCTTTACGCTATCTACTTGTGCGAACACGGATGTCGAGGAAGATCCAGGAAGAACCTAAGCGATAACGACAGGGCCGGGAAGCGGAACAGCCCTGCATTTAAGGACAGGAATGAAACATATTTTGCTCATCCTGGCCGTCTTGGCCATTGCCGGATGCGCCGCAACGGCCAAGACTGAGGTCAAAAAAGGGAAAAAGGGCCTGCATATCAATTGCTCTGGCCTGTCTTCCTCGTGGGACAAGTGCTACAGCAAGGCGGCCAGTTCCTGCAGTCCACGCGGTTACAAGGTGATCGCGCGCTCCGGTGACACTGACGAGGAGCCCGGGGACTACTTGTTCGGCATCAACCCCGCCGGTTATACCAGTCGCAGCATGATCGTCATCTGCAAATGAGAAAGGGCAGCCCGTGAGCTGCCCTTCTTTTATTTATCGACTTGCCATCAGGCCGCTCAAAGCGGTGCAGTACGCCGCTTCAGCCAATCCAGCGCAGCCCCTTGCAGCAAAGGTGCCAGGCGCTCATGCACCATTGCATGGTACTGATTCAACCACCCCCGCTCGTCCACGGTCAGCCTCTCGGGAAGCAGGCAGCGGGTATCGATAGGGCACAGCGTCAAGGTCTCGAAACGCAGGAAGTCACCAAACGCACTTTTGCCCGACGCTTGGTTGACCACCAGATTTTCGATACGCACACCCCAAGCACCAGGCCGGTAGGTGCCCGGCTCGATCGAACTGATCATTCCTTCCTGCATTGCCGTCTGCGGGGTGGTTGCCGCCTGATAGGCGATAACCTGCGGACCTTCGTGCACATTCATGAAGTAACCAACGCCATGCCCGGTACCATGGCCGTAGTCGACCTGGTCTGCCCAAATCGGCGCCCGTGCGATGGCATCGAGCAACGGTGACAGGATGCCGCGCGGGAAACTGGCACGCGACAAGGCGATCACACCCTTGAGTACGCGCGTGCAGTCCTGCTTCTGCTCCAGGCTCGGATTACCTACCGGTACCATCCGCGTGATGTCGGTAGTGCCTCCCAGGTACTGCCCTCCAGAGTCGATCAACAGCAGGCCATCACCTTCGATTACCGCATGGGATTCTTCGGTAGCACGGTAATGCGGCATCGCGCCGTTGCCATTGAACGCCGCAATGGTCGAGAAGCTCAGCGAGACGAAGCCTGGCCGGCGGGCACGCGCAGCACTCAACTGCTCATCCACCGTCAGCTCGGTGATGACCTCCTGGCCCTGGTGCGCTTCAAACCAGGCGAAGAACTCGCACAAGGCCGCGCCATCCTGCTCCATGACCTGGCGTACATGCACCAGCTCCTCTTCGCCTTTGCGTGATTTGCTCAGCGTGGTCGGGTTCAACCCTTCGACCAGCTGTACTTTGGCGTCCAGGTTCCTCAGCAAGCCGCAGGTCACGCGAGCCGGATCGACCAGCAGCCGGCTGTCGGCCGCCAGCGCTGTCAAGGCATCGTGCACCGCCGCGTAATCGCGCACTTCGATACCATCGACCTCAAGCACATGGCGCAAATGCTCATCGAGCTTTCCGGCACCGATGAACAGGATCGCCTGCTCCTTGCCGATCAAGGCAAAGGAAACGAAAACCGGGTTGTAGGGCACATCGCTGCCGCGCAGGTTGAACAACCAGGCGATGTCGTCCAGGGTCGCGATGAAGTGCCAATCGGCACCCTTCTCCTGCAGCGTGGCGCGCAACTGGCCAAGTTTCTCGGCACGACTGACCGTGGCATGGGGCGGGAGGTGCTGATAGACCGGATTGCCTGGCAACGCTGGACGGCCCTCCCAAACGTCGGCAAGCAGATCCCGATCGGTTACCAGACGCGCCTCGCGAGCCCTGAGCCGTTCTTCAAGCTGCCGCGCCGCAGCCAACGCCATGACCGCGCCATCCACAGCCACGGCGCCATTCAACCGAACATTGTCCCCGAGCCACTCCAGCGCGCCCGGTTTGCCCGGCAGCAACTTCATCAAGCCGATGCCGCTACCAGCCAGTTCCTTCTCGGCTTGCTCCCAATAGCGACTATCGACCCATACACCGGCAAAGTCCGCAGTCACCACCAAAGTGCCCACCGAGCCATCGAACCCCGAGAGCCACCGACGCCCCTGCCAGTAACCTGGCAGATACTCGGAAAGATGCGGGTCTGCCGACGGCACCAGCAGGGCATCGACGCCCTCCCGGGCCATGACCTGGCGCACGCGCGCCAGGCGCTCCGGCACACTTTGCTGAATCGTGGTCTGAACGTTCATGCGCACTCCTGCGGACACATCGAGATTATTCCAGGATGAGGATAATGGAACAGCGGCCACGGTGCCGCAATCATGGCGACCGACTCACGGCACGCTATGCCCATCACGTCACCTGCAAACAAGACGCTTCCTACAACTGAGCAGGGACCTTCAGTCACTTCGAGCTGAACTTACCGTTGGCACAGGCTTCACAACCTATACATTCATTGCACACAGGCAGATACCCATGCCCAGTGCCTGCGACCAGAAGACAACCGTGGTGCTGCTCGACACCCGTGAGCACACCCCGGAACATGAACATGCCGTGCATCTGAAGCTGGCCGAACGCCTGGCCCGGTTGTTGGGTTGCGATGCCGTGCGGACCGATGTGCCGACCAGGGCAAACCCTCGCTGCTACTACGTGCCGACCGAAACCTTGGTCGGCACTGAGCGTTATGCCGCCATGGGCATTCGCAGCGAGCAGGACCTGTTCGGCGGCCTGGTCAGCCACCCCTACATGGCTACCAAGGCCATTTCCCATCCGCTACCGGCCGATGCCGAGTTCCCACCCGGCTGGACCGATGCCTTCGCTTGCCATGCCAGTGACGCCCTGCTCTGCGGCTACACCGTGTTCAGCAAGGCCGATGCCCGCCGCGCTGCCCAGCTACTGCTGCGTGATGGCCCGCTGCGGGTGAAGCCGGTGCTGGCGTGTGCCGGCCGCGGCCAACAGGTCATCACCCACGCGGATGAGCTGGAGCCGCTGCTGGCCAACATGGACGAACGGGACCTGGCCCTGTGGGGCCTGGTGCTGGAAGAGGACCTGAACAAGGTAGAAACCTTCAGCGTTGGCCAAGTCCGCGTCGCAGGCCTGACCTGCAGCTATCACGGCACCCAGCAACTGACCCGGGACCACCAAGGCACCGAGGTCTACGGCGGCTCCGAACTGGTAGTGGTGCGGGGTGACTACCAGGCACTGCTGCAGCGGCCTCTGGAGGATCATCTGCGCCTGGCGATCAACCAGGCCATGACCTACGAACAAGCCGCAGAACAGCATTTCCCGGGTTTCATCGCTTCGCGGCGCAACTATGACATCGCCCGCGGCACCACAGCCCAAGGCCATCTGCGCAGCGGTGTACTCGAACAATCCTGGCGTCTGGGCGGAGCCAGCAGTGCCGAGCTCCTGGCGTTGCAGGCATTTGCCGACGACCCGGCACTGCAGCAGGTATGCGCTTCAACCCATGAAGTGTTCGGCAGCCCCGACCTGCCCACTGACGCCACCCTCTTCTATCAAGGAAACGACAGTGAACTCGGACAACTCAGCAAGTACGCGCGGATTCGACAGCATGAGCATTCAGAGTGAAACCGTTGAACTGCAAGTCGAAGATGACAGCATCGTCGGCACCCTGGTCAGCCCCGGCAGCAAGATGCCAGGCATTCTCTTCGTTCACGGCTGGGGCGGCAGCCAGCAGCGCGACCTGGCGCGCGCCCGGCATATCACCGGCCTGGGCTGCGTGTGCATGACTTTCGACCTGCGCGGCCACGAGAAGACCGAAAGCCAGCGCCTGACCGTCACCCGCGAACAGAACCTCAAGGACCTGCTGGCTGCCTACGACCGGCTGGTCAGCCACCCGGCGGTGGACAGCAGCGCCATTGCCATCATCGGCAGCAGCTACGGCGGCTACCTGGCCACCCTGCTGACCTTGCAGCGACCGGTGAAATGGCTGGCACTGCGGGTGCCGGCGATGTACTGGGACGACGAATGGAACATGCCCAAACAGGCCCTGGACCGCCAGCGCCTCAATGCCTATCGCCAGCGCGCCCTCGGCCCGGCCGACAATCGCGCCCTGGCCGCTTGCGCCGAGTTTGCCGGCGACGTCCTGCTGGTCGAATCGGAACAGGACGACTATGTGCCTCACTCTACGCTGATGAGCTATCGGTCGGCGTTCGTCAGTGCGCACTCGCTGACCCATCGTATCGTCGACGGCGCCGACCACGCTTTGTCCAGTGAAGCGAGTCAGAAGGCCTACAGCTCGATCCTGGCCGCGTGGATCAGCGAAATGGTGGTTGGTGCGCGCCTTGACCGCTACCCACACTACGCCCCTTGGTACGCCTGACCCTCACCAACCTGGCAATGCAAGCCCCCATCAGCGCCGCGCACCAGGCTGCGCAGCGCCTGGTAGGCGGCGAAATTGACACCTCGCGCCTGATGCTGACTCAGCAGTTCGAAGAACGGTTCTTCGGCAAAGCAGTCAGCAGCCGACGCCCAGGCCAGGCGTGATTGCCATTGCAGGTACTGCAAGACGCGGCTGCCATCGTCGCTGGCCTGGATGCTGACACTTTGCAACCCTTGGCAACGCGCAGCCAGTTCTTCGCTGCGGGTGACCAAGGCCTGAGCCAGCGCCGCCTGACGCGAGGCAGGCACTTCGTATTCGATCATCTGAGTGAACCACAGGGAATGCGGCATAGCCGTCATGGCGAATCTCCTTGCTGCGGGCGCTTGCTACGGAATGGCCAGCAGGGTAAAACCTCCAGTTAACTCAAGGTCAAGCGATTTTTCCCATGCCCAGCAACCCACCTGCCGCCACGGACAAACTGCTCAGCGTCGGCCAACTGGCAGCGCGCAGCGGCGTGGCAGTAACCGCCCTGCATTTCTACGAAACAAAGGGGCTGATCCAGAGCACCCGCAATGCTGGCAACCAGCGGCGCTATCCCAGGGCAATGCTGCGCCGGGTCGCAGTGATCAAGATGGCCCAGCGCCTCGGCATACCCCTCGCCGAGATCGCCTCTGCGCTGGCCACACTGCCCATCGACCACACTCCGACCGCTGAAGACTGGCAGCAGCTTTCGGCGCGCTGGCGTGATGATCTGAGCCGGCGTATCGACGAAATGGTCAGGCTGCGCGACCAGCTCGATGGCTGCATCGGCTGCGGTTGCATGTCGCTGAAGGAGTGCCCGTTGCGTAACCGCCAGGACCACTTGGCTGATGCCGGGCCGGGGCCGCACCTACCCTGAGCAGCCCAGAGCAAGGCGTTGTCGGTACTCGCTTGGCGTCAGCCCGGTGATGCGCTGGAACACCTTGCGAAACGCCCCGGGGTCCTGATACCCCACCCCCCAGGCAACCTGCTCGACCGTACGCCGGGTGAACTCCAGCATCCGACAGGCGCGCCCCACCCTTACCTGCTGGCAATACTCGGTAGGCTTCAACCCGGTGGCCGCACGGAAGCGCCTGAGGAATGTACGCGCCTCAAGGCCGGCACAACTTGCCATGCCTGCGAGGTCGGCGTCTTGCGCGCCATCTGCCTGCAACCAGTGCTGAACCCTGAGCACCGCTTCGTCACCATGATCCAGACGCGGGTTGAACCGTGCCCCCGGCATCGGCCTGGTGACCGGCTCGACAGACATGTAGCGCGCCGTCTCCCAGGCCACGGAGGCACCAAGGTAGCGCTCCAACAGGCGCAGCCCCAGCTCGGTCCAGGCCATCAAGCCGGCTGAAGTCATGATGTCACCGTCATCCAGCAGCGGCTGGTTGGCCTCCACGCGAACCTTTGGGTAACGTTGGGCGAGGGCCTGCGCATAGTTCCAGTGGGTACTCGCAGCCCGGCCATCTAGCAGGCCACTGTCAGCGATGAAGAACACGCCGATGCACACCGACGCCAGCACCGTGCCCTGACCATGCCACTGGCGCAGCACCTGCCGATGACGCTCGAGCAGTTCCAAAGCAGGCGTCGACTCGAGGCTGGGCGCAATGATCAGCACGCGCAGCGGCTGGCCCGCCGTGCCAGGGCTATCCTCAAGAAGCTGCAAAAGCCCTGCCTCATCGACCTGCCAGTGGCTGACACGCACCCGTGGCAGCTCGACCGCACCCAGTTCGGCGGCCACGCGGTTGGCCACGCTGAACAGGTCATTCAGGCCATGCAGCGCCGCGCGCTGCGCGCCCGGGTAGTGCAGCAGGCCGATCTCCAGGCTGCCAAGGCTGTCAGTTTTTGCCGTCATTGTGTCGATCGCGCCAATCCTCAAGTCGGTGCCCACAGCCTATAACTATCGTCATCCAACGACTACTGCCACAGGAGGCAGCATGAGCAAGCAGGCCCTGATCATCATCGACATCCAGAACGACTACTTCCCCGGCGGCAAATGGACCCTCGACGGGGCCGACAAGGCGGCTGACAACGCCGCACGCCTGCTGGCCGCGGCGCGCCGGAAAGGCGACCTGGTGGTTCACGTGCGCCATGAATTCGAAAGCGCCGATGCACCTTTCTTCGCCCCGGGCACCCAGGGCTCGGCCATTCATTCAAAGGTGGCGCCAACGGCGGACGAGCCTGTGGTACTCAAGCACAAGGTCAACGCGTTTCTCGGGACCGACCTTAAACAGACGCTGGACCAGCATCAGGTCAAGGCCGTGACCATCGTGGGCAGCATGAGCCACATGTGCATCGACGCTGCCTCCCGTGCGGCTGCCGACTTTGGCTATGACGTCACTGTCGCGCACGATGCCTGCGCCACCCTGCCGCTGGCGTTCAATGGCAAGGAGGTCCCGGCAGCCCACGTGCACGACTCGGCCATGGCCGCGCTGGCGTTCGCTTATGCCAAAGTGGTGAAGACTGACGAGCTGCTCGAGGGCTGAGCCTGGCGCCGCTCAGATCACCACATTACGCACGAAGCGCACAGGGGCGACCCCGTCATTGCGGTAGGCATAGCGGCAGTTGCTGGGGAACACATGGAACTGCCCGACCTGCAGGCGATGTTCGGTGCCTTCGATGATCAGCGTCAGCTGTCCTTCGGCCACGTAGATCTGCTCACTCCAGCCCTCGGCATCGGCTTCGCTGGTGTAGCACTCGCCAGGCGCAAGGGTCCATTCCCAGATTTCCACTTCGCGCCGGGCAGCGCTGCTGGCCAGCAGCACTGCCTTGCTCTGCGGGTGCTCGCCGGTCCAGGCCAGTTCGTCGATGCGGCTAGGGTCGCGCTGATCCGGAGCCTGTATCAGGGTGCTGAAGGCGACCCCGAGGGCTTCGGCAATCAGGTCGAGCGTGGTCAGGCTGACATTCTTCTCGCCCGCCTCGATTGCCACCAGCATCCGCCGGCTGACCCCGGAGCGCTCGGCCAGGGCACTCTGGCTCATACCAGCCGCGTTGCGCAGGCTACGGACATTGAAGCTGACGTGTTGCAGCACCGATGCACGGTGCGCGGAATCTTTGTGCACTATATTGCTCACCCTTACCCATTGCGCAGTATACTGCCCACTTTGCGGCGATTGTGCGCCGCCCCCTCCGAGTGCGCAAGACCATGAGCCAGCCGACCAGCAGCCCACAGACCGCAGTATCTTTTCGCCTGAGCAAGGCAGAAATGGTGCTGGTGTTCATCACCATGCTATGGGGCGGCACCTTTCTGCTGGTACACAACGTCATGACCGTGAGCGGCCCGATGTTCTTCGTCGGCCTGCGCTTCGCCGCAGCGGCGTTGTTCGTCGGCCTGGCCTCGGCGCGTGCATTGCCCGGCCTGACGTTCACGGAGCTGAAGGCCGGCGTACTCATCGGGGTGTCCATCATGCTGGGTTACGGCCTGCAGACCATGGGCCTGCAAACCATCAGCAGCAGCCAGTCAGCATTCATTACTGCGCTCTACGTACCGTTCGTACCGCTGTTGCAATGGCTGGTGCTGGGGCGTCGCCCAGGGTTGATGCCAAGCATCGGTATCTGCCTGGCATTCGTCGGCTTGATGTTACTGGCCGGGCCCGAAGGCGGGGCGCTGCATTTCAGCGAAGGTGAAGTGGTAACCCTGGTGAGCGCCGTGGCCATCGCCGCCGAGATCATCCTGATCAGCAGGTTCGCCGGCCAAGTCGATGTGCGCCGGGTCACCGTGGTGCAATTGGCCACTGCTTCGCTGCTGGCGTTTCTGATGATCGTCCCGACCCAGGAACGCCTGCCTGATTTTTCCTGGCTGCTGTTGCTTAGCGCACTGGGCCTGGGCGCCATGAGCGCAGTGATTCAGGTGGCGATGAACTGGGCGCAGAAGTCGGTTTCACCAACCCGCGCTACGCTGATCTACGCGGGCGAGCCGGTCTGGGCGGGTATCGTCGGGCGCATCGCTGGCGAGCGCCTGCCCGGCATCGCGCTGATCGGCGGGTTGCTGATCGTCATAGCCGTGGTGGTGAGCGAGCTGAAGATCCGCCGCAACCGTGAAACCAGCGAAGCCCACGAAGCGCCCGCCCGTCGCGAACACGAAGCCGGCCTGTAAAGCGCCCGGCAACGTCTATGCTCTGTAAAAAACTGTTATAAAAAAACAGCTTGTCACAGCGCTTTTGTAGGATTCTGCGACAGCTTGCGTGTTGGTGATCAACGGCCCGGCACGTATGATCCTTGCAAACCTTTCCAGAATAGAACTCTATGTCATTGATAGTGCTACTGCTTCTGCCGTTCGTGGGCAGTTGCCTGGCAGCTGTGCTGCCGCACAACGCACGTAACACCGAGTCCATCCTGGCCGGGCTCGTGGCCCTGGTCGGCACTGTCCAGGTCGCCCTGCTGTACCCTCAGATTGCCGATGGCGGCATAATCCGCGAAGAAATCCTCTGGCTGCCCAGCCTGGGCCTGAACCTGGTCCTGCGCATGGACGGTTTCGCCTGGCTGTTCTCATTACTGGTACTGGGTATCGGCACCCTGGTATCGCTGTATGCGCGCTACTACATGTCGCCGCAGGACCCGGTGCCGCGCTTCTTCGCCTTCTTCCTGGCATTCATGGGTGCCATGCTTGGCCTGGTGATCTCAGGCAACCTGATTCAGCTGGTGTTCTTCTGGGAATTGACCAGTCTGTTCTCCTTCCTGCTGATCGGTTACTGGCACCACCGCGCCGACGCCCGCCGCGGCGCCTACATGGCGCTGATGGTCACCGGCGCCGGTGGCCTGTGCCTACTGGTCGGGGCTCTGCTGCTCGGCCATGTGGTCGGCAGCTACGACCTGGACAAGGTCCTGGCTGCCGGCGAAACCGTTCGCCAGCACGCACTCTACCCGGTGCTGCTACCTCTGATTCTGATCGGCGCATTGAGCAAGAGTGCGCAATTCCCCTTCCAGTTCTGGCTGCCCCATGCCATGGCAGCACCCACTCCGGTTTCCGCCTACCTGCACTCGGCGACCATGGTCAAGGCCGGCGTATTCCTGCTGGCGCGCCTCTGGCCGGTGTTGTCGGGCAGTGAGGAGTGGTTCTGGATCGTCGGCGGGGCAGGTGCCGTGACCTTGTTGCTGGGCGCCTTCGCCGCGATGTTCCAGAACGACCTCAAGGGCCTGCTGGCATATTCAACCATCAGCCACCTGGGCCTGATCACCCTGCTGCTGGGCCTCAACAGCCCGCTGGCTGCGGTCGCCGCAGTGTTCCACATTCTCAACCATGCCACCTTCAAGGCCTCGTTGTTCATGGCCGCCGGCATTATCGACCATGAAAGCGGCACCCGTGACATCCGCCGCCTGAGCGGCCTGATACGCCTGGTGCCCTACACTGCCACCCTGGCCATGGTGGCCAGCGCCTCGATGGCCGGCGTGCCATTGATGAACGGTTTCCTGTCCAAGGAAATGTTCTTTGCCGAAACCGTGTTCATCACTTCAACTGCCTGGGTGGAAGCCGCTTTGCCGGTAATAGCCACCCTCGCCGGCACCTTCAGCGTCGCCTATGCCCTGCGCTTCACCGTCGACGTATTCTTCGGGCCTACGGCCGAAGACCTGCCGCACACACCACACGAGCCCCCCCGCTGGATGCGTGCGCCGGTCGAACTGCTGGTGCTCACCTGCCTGGTGGTGGGTATCTTCCCGGCCCAGTCGGTCGGTCCATTGCTGGCCGCCGCTGCACTGCCAGTAGTGGGTGGCACGCTACCGGAATATAGCCTGGCCATCTGGCACGGCTGGAACGCGCCGCTGATCATGAGCCTGGTCGCCATGAGTGGTGGTGTCGTCCTTTACCTGCTGCTGCGCAACCAGCTGCGCCTGGGGCGCTTCCCGCATCCGCCGTTGATCGAGCGCTTCAACGGCAAGCGCCTGTTCGAACATGGCCAGGTCCGCCTGATGCTGCTGTCTCGGCGGGTCGAGGGCTTGCTGACCAGCCGTCGACTGCAGTCGCAGCTGTTCATGCTGGTGCTGGCAGCATTCATCGCCGGCCTCACACCGATGCTGTACAGCGGCTTGAGCTGGGGTAACCGGCCGAAGATCCCTGGCTCCGGTGTGTTCGTCGCGCTATGGCTGATCGCAATCGCCTGCGCCATCGGCGCCGCGTACCAGGCCAAGTATCACCGCTTGGCGGCATTGATCATGGTCAGCGTCTGCGGCCTGATGACTTGCATCACGTTCGTCTGGTTCTCGGCACCCGACTTGGCCCTGACCCAGCTGGTGGTCGAGGTCGTCACCACGGTACTGATCCTGCTCGGCCTGCGCTGGTTGCCACGGCGTATCGAGGGCGTATCGCCACTACCTGGCAGCCTCGACCGCGCCCGTGCCCGGCGCCTGCGCGACCTGCTGCTGGCGGTGCTGGTCGGTATCGGCATGGCAGTGTTGTCGTACGCCATGCTGACCCGGCCTACGCCCAACGACATTTCTTCGTTCTACCTCAGCCGCGCACTGCCACAAGGTGGCGGTACCAACGTGGTCAACGTGATGCTGGTGGACTTCCGCGGCTTCGATACCCTCGGCGAAATCACCGTGCTGGTGGCCGTGGCGCTGACCGTATTCGCCCTGCTGCGACGCTTCCGTCCACCGAAAGAGAGCATGCAGTTGCCGGCACAGCAGCGCCAGTTGGCCCCAGACGTGGTCACCGACCTGATCAACCCGCGGCATGCCACCGACACGGCCCTGGGCTTCATGATGGTGCCGGCGGTGCTGGTGCGCCTGCTGCTGCCCATCGCCTTGCTGGTCTCGATGTACCTGTTCATGCGTGGCCATAACCAACCGGGCGGCGGTTTCGTCGCCGGCCTGGTGATGTCGGTGGCGTTCATCCTCCAGTACATGGTCGCCGGCACCCAGTGGGTCGAAGCGCAGATGAGCCTGCGGCCGCTGCGCTGGATGGGCACCGGGCTACTTTGCGCGACCTTGACCGGGGTCGGTGCGATGCTGCTGGGTTACCCGTTCCTCACCACCCATACCGCTCATCTGCACCTGCCGTTGCTCGGCGACGTGCATGTAGCCAGCGCGTTGTTCTTCGACATTGGCGTGTACACCGTGGTGGTCGGCTCCACCCTGCTGATCCTCACTGCCCTGGCGCACCAGTCGGTGCGCGCCTACCGCCCGGGCAACCCGTCGAAATCCAGCCAAGCAGGAGCCGCCTGATGGAAGAAGTCATTGCAGTCGCCATCGGTGTACTGGCCGCCTCAGGGGTGTGGTTGATCCTGCGCCCACGCACCTACCAGGTGATCATGGGCCTGTGCCTGCTGTCGTACGGGGTTAACCTGTTCATTTTCAGCATGGGCAGCTTGTTCATCGGCAAGGAGCCGATCATCAAGGACGGCGTGACCCAAAACCTGCTGCACTACACCGACCCGCTGCCGCAGGCGCTGGTGCTTACGGCCATCGTCATCAGCTTTGCCATGACCGCGCTGTTCCTCGTCGTGCTGCTGGCATCTCGAGGCCTGACCGGTACCGACCATGTGGATGGCCGGGAGCGTGACGAATGAGTGGCATGAGTCAACTGATCGTCGCCCCCATCCTGCTGCCGCTGCTGACTGCGGCGGTGATGCTGTTGCTGGGCGAAAAGCATCGCCAGATCAAGGCCCGCCTGAACCTGCTTTCGACCTTTAGCGGGCTGGCCGTCGCCGTCAGCCTGCTGCTGTGGGTGCGCACCCAGGGGCAAGCGGAATCAATCGGTGTCTACCTGCCCGGCAACTGGCCCGCACCCTTTGGCATCGTGCTGGTGGTGGATCACCTTTCAGCCCTGCTGCTGACCCTGACCGGTGTCATCGGCGTCAGCGCCCTGCTGTTCGCTCGCGCCCGCTGGGATGGTGCCGGCGCCAGCTTCCATGCGTTGTTCCAGATCCAGCTGATGGGCCTGTATGGCGCCTTCCTCACCGCCGACCTGTTCAACCTGTTCGTGTTTTTCGAAGTGTTGCTGGCAGCGTCCTACGGCCTGTTGCTGCATGGCTCGGGGCGGGCACGGGTGCGTGCCGGGCTGCATTACATCGCGATCAACCTGTTCGCCTCGTCGCTTTTCCTGATTGGCGCGGCGATGCTGTATGGCGTGACTGGCACCCTCAACATGGCCGACCTGGCCCTGAAGATCCCACTGGTTCCGGAAGCGGACCGTGGCCTGCTGCACGCTGGTGCGGCGATCCTGGCCATGGCGTTCCTGGTCAAGGCCGGCATCTGGCCGCTGAACTTCTGGTTGGTGCCTGCCTATGCCTCGGCCAGTGCGCCGGTCGCCGCGCTGTTCGCCATCATGACCAAGGTCGGCCTGTACGCAGTACTGCGCCTGTGGACCCTGCTGTTTTCCGGGCAGGCCGGTGCTTCAGCGCATTTCGGCGGGCAGTGGCTGGTCTATGGGGGGCTGGTCACCCTGGCCGTGGCGGCAGTGTCGATTATGGCTGCGCAACGCCTGGAGCGCATGGCTGCGCTGAGCATCCTGGTTTCCGCCGGCACCCTGCTCGGTGCGGTCGGTTTCGCCCAGCCGGCGCTCACTGGCGCGGCCTTGTTCTACCTGGTCAATTCGACCTTGGCGCTGTGTGCGCTGTTCCTGCTCGCCGAACTGGTCGAGCGCTCGCGCTCGGCCAACGAAGCGCCGCTGGATGAAGAAGAAGACGCCATGCCTCCACCGCTCGAGTCGCTTCACCCACCCAAAGGCATCAACCTCGACGACGAGCAGAAGGTGGTGATCGGCCAGATCATTCCCTGGACCATGGCGTTTCTCGGCCTGAGCTTCATCGCCTGCGCCCTGCTGATCATCGGCATGCCGCCGCTATCCGGGTTCGTCAGCAAGCTCAACCTGATCAGCGCGCTGTTCAACCCACAGGGCTTGGGCATGCCAGCCGAGCCCCCCCTGTCGGTGGCGGGCTGGGTGCTGGTGGCCCTGCTGATCCTCTCGGGCATGGCCTCGCTGATCGCCTTCGGCCGGGTCGGCATCCAGCGTTTCTGGAAGCCCGAAGAACGCCCCTCACCGGTGCTGCGCCGCTACGAGTGCTTGCCCATCGTAGTCCTGCTCGGCCTGTGCATCATCCTCAGCTTCAGGGCTGAACCTTTGCTGCGCTACACCCAGGACACCGCGGCCAGCCTGCAGGCACCGGACGCCTATATCGAAGCCGTGATGGCCGCCCGCCCCGTCCCTGGCCCGACCTCACTCGACGTACAGGTGCAGCCATGAGCCGACTGTTCCCCGCTCCGCTGCTGTCCGCTGCATTGTTCGTGCTGTGGCTGCTGTTGAACCTGTCGGTCAGCCCCGGCAACCTGTTGCTGGGCGCAGCACTTGGCGTGCTGGCCCCGTTGCTGATGGCACCGCTGCGCCCGCAGTACGCGCACGTGCGCAAACCGTGGGTGGTGGCAAAGCTGATTGGCCGGGTCGGCATCGATGTCATCCATTCCAACCTGCTGGTGGCCATCGGTGTACTGCGTGCCGGGCAACGCCCGCCCCGCTCGGCCTTCGTGCACATCCCGCTGGACCTGCGCGACGCCCACGGCCTCGCGGCACTGTCGATGATCACCACTGTAGTGCCCGGCACTGTATGGTCGGAACTGGCCCTGGACCGCAGCGTGCTGCTGCTGCATGTGTTCGATCTGAGCGACGAAGCGGCCTTCATCGAGCACTTCAAGCTCACCTACGAACGCCCGTTGATGGAGATCTTCGAATGACAGGCCTGCTCGCCAACGCAGTCCTCGCCAGCCTGTTCATCTTCGCCCTGGCCATGGGCCTGGCGTTGATCCGGCTATTTCGCGGCCCTTCCGCCCAGGACCGGGTGCTGGCGCTGGACTACTTGTACATCCTGGCCATGCTGACGATGCTGGTGCTGGGAATCCGCTACGCCAGTGACACCTACTTTGAAGGTGCACTGCTGATTGCCCTGTTCGGCTTTGTCGGCTCGTTCGCCCTGGCCAAGTTCCTTCTGCGTGGCGAGGTGATCGAATGACCGAAGCCCTTGAACTGCCATTCTGGCTCGAACTGGTCACGGCCGCGCTGCTGTTGCTCGGCAGCCTCTTCGCACTGATCGGCGCCATTGGCCTGCTGCGCCTGCAAGACTACTTCCAGCGCATGCACCCACCGGCGCTGGCTTCGACCATCGGTGCCTGGTGCGTGGCACTGGCCTCGATCATCTACTTTTCCTGGCTCAAGGGTGGCCCGGTGCTGCACGCCTGGCTGATCCCGATCCTGCTTTCGATCACCGTACCGGTCACGACACTGCTGCTGGCCCGGGCGGCGCTGTTCCGCAAACGCATGTCGAAAGAAGATGTACCCGAGGAAGTGAGCAGCGGCCGCGATCGCGGCCACTGATACGGCTGCGACCTCAGCCTTGGGTCAGTCGCTGCAACTCGCGCCGTACCATGGCGGCATAGGGTGGCGGGCTCAGCTGATACAGCTGGGCTGCCACCCAGCTCAGCCAGCTCCCACCCATTGCCTCACGCTGCGCCAACAGGCGCTGGGCCTCGGCCAAGGCTTGCGCCTGGTGCTGCCGATGAAACTCGGCACGCGTGCCAGGCACTTCGCCACTTTCACTCATTCACTGGCCTTGAAAGTGGTCAGCTCGCCCTTGCGCCACTTGGCGACCTTGCCGGTCACCGCCTTGAGCAACTTGCCCAGGCCTTCCTGAACCTGCTGCTGCGCGGCGAACACCAGCATCACGCCCTGGCCTTCGCGGAACACGATGCCCTCGCCTTCCGGTACCGAAACAAATGCGTAGTCGCCCACACCGTAGACGTTCAGCTTGATTTCGCGAAAGCGCATTTCCAGTTTGCCGCCCTCGCGGCTGGGCAAGACGGCAGCGCGGAAGTGATCGCCGACTTTCAGCTCCAGGCGCTGTTTGTCATCGACCACCAAGGAGCTTTCGGTGTCGATCTCGGCCATGTACAGGCCTTCAGGGTTCTGTTCGGTGATATAGATGAAACGCCCCTGAAACAGCTTGGCCAACTTACCGCGCAAATCGCCCAAGGCAAACAAGGCGTGGGTATCCAGTGTACTGACTGCCAATGAAGTAATCCTCAAACCGGTGACATCCGCCCTCACTCGGAGTCGGTGAGGCGCGGCCATTTCAATTCGATAGGCGAAAAGAATAATAAAGTGATGCACGAAACGTCTGTGCCTGCTGACGATGCAGCACGCAGGAAACTTTACTCTGGCTTGCCAGATATGGCCTCAAAGCAGGCTTTCGGCATATTCCCTATCAGGGAAGCGTAATGTCTGACAACAAACCCGCCAGAAAAGATGCGATAGATAACTGCAAGCCCCTCGGCAGAACGGGCTCAGGTATCCATCAGCGCATTACCGGGGAATGAATATGCACGAAAACACTGAAATCCGTCGAGAGGTAAAGAACATTTCTTACCTCGCATGCGTCAATAACAGGCCGCGCTACGTCGTCATACCCGCGGGTATCGAGTTCTTCCACGTTACCGAAAGCGCTACTGGCAGGGTCAAGGGCTTTCGCCGACTGCACCGCGATGCCTGCGCACTGGCCCGCAGCCTGGAGGCCTGAACCCGCTCAGGCGGCATGACCTTCCTGCAAGAGTTGCAACCAGGCGGCCTGGCATTCCATGGCTTCTGCACGGGTGGCGAACGCTGTACCACGGCGCTCGCCATTGACCAGGACCACCCAACATACCCGCTTACCCAGTGCCTGCAGGCTCGCAGGCACACCTGAACCGATCATGACCGCTACATCGACCCGGTTGTTCATCACTCCCTCCGGCACTTAGATAGCACCCTAACGATAAGGTCATGATACGCCCAGCAACTGCCGCGTAACAGCGCATCCTGGTACAGCTGTGTTACGCCCTGAGCAACAAATGCAACAAGGCCCTCCACGCAAGAAACGCAAAAAGCCCCATGGATTGCTCCATGGGGCTTAGCGCACTGCGCCGTGTCAGACCTGGCGCTGGTGGCGGTCGAGCTGCTCGTGGCGCTCCTGGGCTTCGATGCAGTACTTGGTGGTCGGGCTGATAAGCAGGCGCTTCAAGCCAATCGGCTCACCGCTGTCATCACACCAGCCGAAGCTCTCGTCGGAGATGCGGTCCAGGGCCATTTCCAGCTGCGGCAGCAAGCGCTGGTCGCGGTCAATGGCATTGACCAGCCAGCTACGCTCTTCTTCGACCGACGCCACGTCGGCAGGATCCGACGGGGTGTCCAGGCCTTCGATGGTGGCACGGCTCAGCTCGATGCGTTCATGGGTTTCGACTTTCATCGCCTGCAGCAGGCCAGCGAAGAAAGCCAGCTGGTCAGCGTTCATGTAGTCATCGGCCGACATGGCCAGCAACTGTTCCTTGGTCATCGATTTCTCTATGAAAAAATGTGCATTTGGGCGATTCAGGTGTCGCCGACGCCTCGGCATCGGCAGCGGAATTCTTCAAGCGCCAACCGGCACTCTTTTACAGGGGGCGGCAGTCTAAGGCGCTACGTCGCCTTGAGCAACAGCAATGATGGGAGAAATTGCCCGAATGGATCTGGAATCCGCCCGCTGGCACCCTTGCCCGGCTCGAAAAGAAAGCGTCACGGTATACCAAGGTATACCGTGACGCTGACCCGTCCGCTGCATGCACCAAGGCAAATCGCAGCACGCGGTACTGCCGCTAAAGCACCCTGCTCGCTTCAACGGTCCTTGAATTGTGCCTCGCGCTTGGCAATGAAAGCCGCCATGCCTTCTTTCTGATCTTCGGTGGCAAACGCTGCGTGGAACACCCGACGCTCGAAGCGCACACCCTCGCTGAGGGTCACCTCGAAGGCGCGGTTGACGCTTTCCTTGACCATCATGCTCACCGGGGTCGACTTGCTGGCAATGGTTGCTGCGACCTTCAGTGCTTCTTCCAGCAACTGCGCCTGCGGCACGATGCGCGCCACCAGGCCGGCGCGCTCGGCTTCTTCGGCGCCCATCAGGCGGCCGGTCAGGCACAGTTCCATGGCCTTGGCCTTGCCCACCGCACGGGTCAGGCGCTGGGTGCCGCCCATGCCCGGCAGCACGCCGAGGTTGACTTCCGGTTGGCCGAACTTGGCATTGTCGGCAGCGAGGATGAAGTCGCACATCATCGCCAGTTCGCAGCCACCGCCCAGGGCGAAGCCGGAGACTGCGGCGATGATCGGTTTACGCCGGTTGGCGATGCGATCGGCATCGCTGAACAGATCGTCAACGTAGATCTGTGGGTATTGCAGTTCGGCCATTTCCTTGATGTCGGCCCCCGCGGCAAAAGCCTTGGCAGAGCCGGTGAGCACCACGCAGCCAATGTTCGGGTCACGCTCGAGCTGGTCCAGGGCCTGGTTGATCTCGCCGACGATCTGCGCGTTCAGCGCATTGAGCGCCTGCGGGCGGTTGAGAGTGATCAGGCCGACCTTTCCGTGGATATCCAACAGGATGGTTTCGAATGCCATGCAGTCTGCTCCTTCAAAGATTGCGCGCAATGACCATGCGCTGAATGTCGCTGGTGCCTTCATAGATCTGGCAGACCCGAACGTCGCGGTAGATCCGCTCCAGCGGGAAGTCGCTCAGATAGCCATATCCGCCCAAGGTCTGCAAGGCATCCGAACAGACCTTTTCGGCCATTTCCGAGGCAAACAGCTTGGCCATCGACGCTTCCACCAGCGCCGGGCGCCCGGCGTCACGCAGCGCGGCCGCGTGCAGCACCATCTGCCGCGCCACTGCAATCTTCGTTGCCATGTCGGCCAGTCGGAAGGCCACGGCTTGATGTTCGATCAATGGCTTGCCGAAGCTATGCCGTTCATTGGCGTAGTCGCGTGCCACTTCGAAAGCCGCACGGGCCATGCCCACCGCCTGCGAGGCAATGCCGATACGGCCGCCTTCGAGGTTGGCCAGGGCAATCTTGTAGCCCTCGCCTTCCGCACCCAGGCGGTTGGCCACTGGCACGCGCACATTATCGAAAACGATCTGGCAGGTATCCGAGGCGTGCTGGCCCAGCTTGTCCTCGACCCTCGCCACCTGGTAGCCCGGCGAGTCGGTGGGCACGATGAAGGCACTGATGCCACGCTTGCCCGCCTCTGGATCAGTTACGGCAAAGACGATCACCACACCGGCATTCTGCCCGGACGTGATGAACTGCTTGCTGCCAGTGAGCACATAGTGGTCACCCTCAAGCCGAGCGCGAGCCTTCAGGCTGCTGGCGTCGGAACCGGCCTGCGGTTCGGTCAGGGCAAACGCCCCAAGCATCGAACCCATGGCCAGCGGGGTGAGGAACTGCGCTTTCTGTTGCTCGTTGCCAAACCGCAGGATCGGCACGCAACCCACCGAGTTGTGCACGCTCATGATGGTCGAGCAGGCGCCGTCACCGGCAGCGATCTCCTCCAGCGCCATGGCGTAGGCCACGTAACCGGTATCACTGCCGCCCCATTGCTCCGGCACCAGCATGCCGAACAGCCCGAGCTCGGCCATTTCTTCAATGGCCTGCTTCGGGAAGCGGTGCTCCTTGTCCCATTGTTCGGCAAACGGCTTGAGACGTTCCTGGGCAAAGGCACGTACCGCATCGGCGATCTGTTGTTGCTCTTCATTTACCAGCATGGTTCACCTCAATACAGGCATTCGACAGCCATGGCCGTGGCCTCGCCACCGCCGATGCAGATGGCTGCCACGCCGCGACGCAGGTTGTTCTGGCGCAGGGCTGAAAGCAGCGTCACCAGAATGCGCGCGCCCGAGGCGCCGATCGGGTGGCCGAGGGCGCAGGCGCCACCATGGATATTGACCTTGTCATGCGGCAGGTCGAGGTGCTTCATCGCCGCCAGGGTGACCACGGCAAACGCTTCGTTGATCTCGAACAGGTCGACTTCACCCAGGCTCCAGCCAGTGCGTTTCATCAGTTTGTCGATGGCACCAATCGGCGCGGTCGGAAACAGAGCCGGGGTATCGGCGAAGGCAGCATGGCCGTGGATTACCGCCAACGGCTTGAGGCCGCGTTTGTCGGCTTCGGAGCGACGCATCAGTACCAGCGCCGCGGCACCGTCGGAGATCGAACTGGAGTTGGCAGCAGTCACCGTGCCGCCTTCGCGGAAGGCCGGCTTGAGCTGGGGGATCTTGTCCAGGCGCGCCTTGGGCGGTTGTTCGTCGTCTTTGATGACGCGCTTTTCCTTGCCCTCGGTGACCTCTACCGGCACGATCTCGGCGGCAAAACGGCCGCTCTTGATAGCGTCCTGGGCGCGGGTCAGCGAGGTGATGGCGAACTGGTCCTGAGCTTCGCGGCTGAAGGCGTTGGCCTGGGCGCAGTCTTCGGCAAAGGTGCCCATCAGGCGGCCTTTGTCATAGGCGTCTTCCAGACCGTCCATGAACATGTGGTCGATGATCTTGCCGTGGCCCATGCGGTAGCCGCCACGGGCCTTGTCCAGCAGGTATGGTGCGTTGGTCATGCTTTCCATGCCACCGGCCACCACCACATCGGCGCTGCCTGCCAGCAACAAGTCATGGGCCATGATCGCCGCCTGCATGCCCGAGCCACACATCTTGTTCAGCGTGGTGCACGTGGTGTGTTTATCCAGGCCGGCGCCCAGCGCCGCCTGGCGCGCCGGCGCCTGGCCCTGGCCGGCTGGCAGTACGCAGCCGAACAGCACCTGCTCGACGCTGGCTGGATCAATGCCGGCGCGCTCTACGGCTCCACGAATGGCTGCACTGCCCAACTGCGGCGCAGTCAGGCTCTTGAGATCGCCCTGCAGGCCGCCCATGGGCGTGCGCACAGCGCTGACGATAACGATCGGATCGTTGGCAAGTGTCATGTTCATTCTCCTTACTTGGCAGCCATGCGCAGCGCACCGTCGAGGCGGATCACCTCGCCGTTGAGCATGCTGTTCTCGATGATATGGCGCGCCAGCGCTGCGTATTCCTGCGGGCGACCCAGGCGCGGTGGGAACGGCACGCCGGCGGCCAGCGAAGCGCGCACGTCCTCGCTCATGCCGGCCATCATAGGTGTCTCGAAGATGCCCGGGGCAATGGTCATCACGCGGATGCCGAAACGCGCCAGCTCACGCGCGGCGGGCAAGGTCAGGCTGGCGATGGCGCCTTTGGATGCAGCATAGGCAGCTTGGCCGATCTGGCCGTCGTAGGCCGCGATGGAGGCGGTATTGATGATCACGCCACGCTCGCCTCCCTCGTCCGCAGCGCCTTCAGCCATGGCAGCGGCCGCCAGGCGCAACAGGTTGAAGCTGCCCAGCAGGTTGACGTTGATGACTTTGGCGAAGCTGGCCAGTCCATGCGGGCCCTGCTTGCCCAGCACCTTCTCGGCGCCGACGATGCCGGCGCAGTTGACCAGCCCGTTGAGGCGGCCGAAGGCGCTGACTGCCGCATCGACCGCCGCCTGGGCGGCCTGCTCGTCACTGATGTCAGCCACTGCGAAGCGGGCGTTTTCACCCAGCTCGCGGGCTTTGGCCTCCACGGCCTGGGCATTGAGGTCGACCAGCATGACCTTGGCGCCGGCCTCGACCAGCATCTGCGCGGTGGCAGCGCCCAGCCCGGAAGCAGCGCCGCTGACGATGAAGTGTTTATTGGCTATCTGCATGATCGGTTTCCTTTCAAGCGCTGGCAGGGGTGGCCTGTTGCGCGTGTTGTTTGGCGACTTCCTGATTGCGCAGGATGAAGCGTTGCAGCTTGCCGCTCGGGGTCTTTGGCAACTCGCTGACAAATTCGATTTCGCGGGGGTAGGCATGGGCGTAAAGGCGTTGGCGTACATGCTGACGCAGGGTTTCTTCCAGCTGAGCGTCGCCTTGATAGCCGTTGGCCAACACGACGAACGCCTTGATCAGTTCGGTGCGCTCAGGGTCCGGCTTGCCGATCACCGCTGCCTCTATCACTGCCGGGTGCTCGATGAGCGCGCTTTCCACGTCGAACGGGCCGACCCGGTAACCTGAAGTAGTGATCACGTCATCACTGCGACCGACGAAGCTGATGCTGCCGTCAGGGTTCAGCTCCACGGTGTCACCGCTGAGGTAGTACTTGCCGACGAAGGATCGGGTGGGCACGCCGTGATAGCCACCAAACCAGCACAAGGGCGATTGCTCACGGTCCACGGCCAGAATCCCTGGCTGGCCGGCCGGCAATTCGGCACCTTGCTCATCCAGCACGACGATGCGATGGCCGGGGATGGCGAAACCGGCTGAGCCCAGGTGCACCGGATGCGCCAGGCCATGGTGGTTGCACAGCACCATGCCCAGTTCAGTCTGGCCGTAGTGATCGTGGATGGTCACACCCAGTTCGTCGGCGAACCAACGAATCACTTCGGGGTTGAGCGGCTCGCCGGCGCTGCTGACGACTCGCAGGCGGCCTTTGATCGGCGAAGAAAACTCACTGCCTGCAGCGATCAGCAGCCGATAGGCCGTTGGTGAGCCGGCCAGGTTGCTGATGCCCAGTTTGTTGATGATGCGTGCGCAGCTCTCGACGCTGAACGGGCCATCGTAGAAAGTCGTGGCGTGGCCCAGTGACAAAGGGCCGGTGACTGCGTAATAGAGGCCGTAGGCCCAGCCTGGGTCGGCCAGGTTCCAGAAGTTGTCCTGCGGGCGCAGGTCGATGGCATCGCGCATGTAGCCCTGGAACGCGACGATGGCGCGCAAGGGGACTTCGAGTGGCTTGGCCGGGCCTGTGGTGCCCGAGGTGAACATCAGCAGGAACGGGTCGTCGCCCGTGCGCATGACGGGCTCGCACCCGTCAGCGACACCTTCCAGGCAGCCATGGAAATCCAGCTCGCCAGCACGTGCCTGCACGGTGATGACCGTCGGACAATCATGAACGTCATCCAGCTTGGCGCGGTTGTGCCGGTCAGTGACGACGACACACGCAGCCGATTGCTCCAGACGATGCTCGATGGCCTTGGGGCCGAATGCGGTGAACAGCGGCTGGTAGACCGCGCCCAGGCGCCAGGTGGCGAGTATGGTCACCAACAACTCCGGAGTGCGCGGCATCAAGCCCGCAACGCGGTCACCCGCATTAACACCTTGGGCCTTGAGCACGTTGGCAAAACGCGCCGCCAAGGCCGCCAGCTCATCGAAGGTATACCGCTTGCTGTCGCCATCGCGGCCTTCCCACAGCAGGGCCAGCTTGCCGCGTCCCACATGCCGGTCGCAGCATTCGACACAGGCATTGAGCGCGGTCAGTTGCCCGCACAGCGCTGCGCGAGCGGCCTGAGCATGGTCGAACGAACGGGCGGCATCGGCGTAATCACGCATCGTCAGACTCCTGGTTTTTTATTGTTGGCGTGCACCATTGGTCTGACGATGTTGTCGCTACCTGCCCTGCCGGGCAATGGCCAAAGCTGTCAATCTGGATGACCGGTTTGGTCGCCAGCTGGCAGGTCCGAGTCCGCGTCGGGCTTCAGCATCGGCTTGGTCAACCAGAGAACCAGTCGGTTTTTCATTTGATCAAGTTCTGCGGCCAGCTTATCGAACTGGTCTTTGTACTGCTGGTCGGTCAACGCGGACTTTTGCTCGAACAACTGGCTCCCTTGTTCCTGGAACTGCTCAAGGATGGGTTCGAAGTCGCGCGCGCGGTGTTTTTCCAACCACTGGACCCAGAACGCCTGATGGCCCAGGAATGCCGCTTTTGCTTCAACGGTTCCCGCGCGCCTTACAAAGGCCCTTGCAGCGTCGAGCTCCGCCTCACTGACATTGGCTATCGCGCCAAACAACATCGAACCGGGCTGACCGGGCAGATTCATCTCTTGGGTCAGCTGCAACCGAAAATAAAGGCTGACTTCGATGGCATCCAGGGTTGGATTGGTCGCGGATTTCTCAGCGATGTAGTGGCCGACGTGTTGATTGAGCAACTGTAGCCTGAACAATCCTTGCCCCAGGTCTAGCAACGCCTGTTGCTGCCCGGCCGCCATGGCCAAGCGCTTCGCGTTGCTCACCAACGCGAGCAGATGCAGCTCGCTGAACCGATCGACGACATCATCCGCGCAGGTGGCATCGCCAATCGCATGGGCATGGACCTCGTCGATGAGCGCAGCATCGGTGTCCATGGCTTCAAGCAACGTCCACACCCGCGTATTCAGTTCAGCCCGATGAACCTGATCGCGAAAATCGCTGCTTTCCTGCAGCCTGCGCAGGATGACTTCCAATTCACTGTTTCTGGGGTCGGCGAACAATCGATCCCATGTTTCCCCACGCGTTTGCGCCTGTTCCCCTGCCACCCAGGCTGCCCTGGCAGCCAGCAGCTCAGGGGCAGATTGCAGAGCGGGCGGATGGAAAGGCGCAGGGCGCGCATACAGGCGCTCCAGTTGCGCTGCCTCAACAGCACCTCGATCCAACAGAATTGAAATACGAAATGTATACGGCATTGCCTGGATGGCAGCTGGCACGGAGGTCAAGTTATTGGAACTCAAGTCGATCCAGCGCAACATCCGACACTGTTCCAACCCAGTGGGCCATTCCAGCAGCCCGCAAAACCGCAGGTTCAGGCGCCTCAACATTGAAGCCCTGTTGACCAAGGCCAAGCGGCGAAGCGACGGATTGAAACTGAGGTCCAGATCCTGCAAATGAGTCAGTGAGCCGAGCGCCTCGGATACGCGCTCGCCATTTCGAATACTGTTGTAAGAGAGCTCGAGTCGTTCGAGTAATGGGAGATGGCGAATGCCGACCGGTAGCGCCTCCAAACGGTTGCGCGCCATGTTCAGTCGGCGTAGTTGCCCGAAACAGCTGAAGAAGGCGTCGGGAACCTCCTGCAGCGGGGTATTGACCATTACCAGGGAGGTGACGTGATGGAAGTCGATTGAGGCATCCAGCTCAGGCAGGCTGGTCACACGATGACCGCTCAGGTCCAGAACGAAGCCTTCCACGGCACTCTCATCGCGATCAATCGGCAATTGCCTGCGCCAAGCTCGTCGCAACATTTGCGCAAGCAAGCGACGCGATGCCCGCTCGCCTTCTCGCCCCGCCGCGACCCACGTTTCCAGCTGACCGTTCAACAGTAGATAGTTATGTTCTTCCATCAACAGCGCTGCGTACGGATTGGCAGCGTCCAGGATGCGATTAAGCTGCTCGTCAATCTGCCTGGGAGTAGCGCCTTCATAGAGCCTGGCCAACCGCCGCCGGATCCTCCGTCCCGGCCCCTGAACACGGGACACGCTGCCGCCCAATGGGTACCCTACACGGCCATCGTCCAATCGCTGCCCTGGGTTGAACCAGCTCGGCTCTTCCCGCCAGGCAAACAGTCTTATCAGCTTCTGCCTGCCGGTTGGCAGCAGTCTGACGACCTGCCGCCGCAGTTCGCCTGCCTGATCGTCGCTGCCGAGGCCGAGGGCGGCTTTCTGTTGTGCTGTCAGCAATGTGACGATGGCGTTGAAGAAGTCATCAGCAGCAGTGCTCTGCGCTGGGAGCTCCAGGCCATTATCGTCATACAGCAGGAACGCGCCCTCTCTACGCACCATTATTACCTGATCTGCTTCCGGTGCCTGCGAGTTGAGCACCGCCAGGCGACGCCCTTCTGCAGAGCCGGAGCGCAACTCCACACGCTGATTGAAAGACCAGGAGCCAAGCCTCGAAAGCAACCCCAACCCCACTTCTCCACTGACATCGCTGTAAGCGTTACGCAGCATCAGGCCTTGCACGGCATGATTCACCCTGGTGAGCTGAAGCAGGGAGCGCGCCTTGGTTGCCACTGAAAGCGGTAGCCGTTGCAGCAATTCGATCTCTTCGCGCTCATCGCCGCTCACCTGGCTGGCCAACTCGATGGCATAGTCGGTTGGCAAACCGGGGAAATCGCGATTGAGCACCGAAACGACAGGGTCAGAAACCGGTTCGACGAATGTCAGGAACTTGAACAGGTCATGACGCAGAAGGCTCTGCTGATCGAGGATAGCCAAAGGTCGTGCGGTGGCAGCCAGCTCGGCTATGCCGGGGCGCGTCTCGCACCACTTCAGAAGCACCGGGTCATCAATCTCGGACGTATCAGCAGCCAGCGACTCAAAGAAACGCTCGATCTTTTCATCGGCCTCGAAACGGCGAAGCGTCTCTCGCAGGTTGGCCGGCAACGGACGATTTTCTACCAGGATACCGCGCAATTCGTCCACATCGCTGCAGGCTGCCTGCAGCACCTGCCTCGCACGTTGCTGATCAAGCGGGCGTTGCTGTGGCCAGAGGCGGGCGAGCATTTGCGGCGCATCATCCCAGTCCAGCGGCGAGTCGTCAGGCAGCAGCCACAAGCGCTCGGCGTTGCGCTGCAGCACCGGGCCATAGGCATGCGGGCATTCCGGGTGAACCAGCCGCCAGGCCCCGTTTTCACTGGGCTGATGTACCTCGTAATGATGACTGCCAGCCTTTAGCCAACGGCGGTCACCGCTGAAGTACAAACCATCCTCACCCATGATCGCGTCATCCGGCAACTCGCTCTCGTAGATGCTCAGGTCGCCGTTCCATAAACCTTGGGCATTGTTGTCCAACGTGACCGCTTCCAGGCCTTCGACCAGCGCCTTGCTGACCAAATGCCCGACCGCTGCACCTACACCCACCCCCGCAGCCGTAGCAGCAGCAATTTGTGCCACGTTCAGTGCATGTTGCAGGGCCTCGTGATCATGCCCCTTGGCCCAGTCTGCAACGCCTTCAAACACCTGGGCACATACATCCTTCACCAATGCCACCAACAGCACGCCCCCGACTGCCGGGATGAAGAAACCCGCCAGCCCGGCCAGCCCCCAGCCAAGCGACTTCCAGTCTTCCAGGCGTTCGCGACTGGCCTGGGCATCTGCATCTGCGGTAGGCACTAGAAGTACCTTGGCATCTGCGCACGCACGTTCGACCTGCGTATCCACCCATCTTGTAAAAACAGAACCATGACCGGTATCACCCTCGATCTCCAGATCCGGTACCGCATCCATCAACCGCGACTGCAGCGTACGGAAAAACGCGTTGCGCTGATCCAGAGCGATCAATTGCAGCAACTCACGCAGGTAACGCTCCTCCTTGAGGGCGGTTACCCATTCAGCTTGCACGTCGCGCGTTGAACTGTGCCAGCGCAATGGATTGCGAGCATCGCCGGGCATGTAGGTAACTACACCGGCATTGTTACCATCGGCGGTCTGCAACTGGATAATCAGCGCCTCATGAACACGCACGCCCAACATGGACATCAAACCAGGGTACGCGGTCAGCCTGGTCTCGGCGCCCCTGGCGCTCGAACCATCGGCGTAGTTTTGCAGTGCGGTTTTCACATCCTCGTCGATCTTGTTCTTCAGAAACGCAACGTGCACGGCCAGCTTGAAACCCGCAAGCTTGTCAGTGACCAGCACGGTCTTGTTCTGGGTGAACATTTGATCAAGCAACGTCTGGTACTGTTTTCCAGCATCCAGCTTGCGGCACGCCTCGATCAATTCCTCGGTATTGCCAATCACTTCTTCGTCATCACGCTGGATGACCAGGCCACTGCCGCTCAACGGCGTAACGCCTGCGGCAAAGTTCTGCATCAGGCGCGTCAGCGCAGGCTGCACTTCCCAAGAATCCTGAATATGGGGAGTGGACTGCCCTTGCCCCGTGCGGATCTTTCTTCGCCACTGCAGCGTGGTCAGTGTCTGCCCACGTGGCAGCAGGCCTGCCAGGGCTTTGGAGAGCATGCTTTCGGCATATTCCCGCAAAGGCACTGCTGCCTGGGTCGCGCTGGCCACAGCCGCCTGACTGACGCTATGGCTGGCAATCAGTACCCGCAGCGTGTGGATGTTCGCTGCAGAGGCACCTTTGATCCATTGAGGGAGCGATTGGGTGAACGCGTCAGCGGCTTTTTGCATATCGCTGGCAGTGACGCTGTTGCGGACACGGGGTAAAGCCGGGAATGTGCGCATGAGGAACCCTCTGTACTGATGAGAGGGGCACAATCTTTCACCCATGCCGGGGAAGGTTCAGAGGGAAGCAGAGCAGTTACCGCAGCAATTCCGGGAGCTGCCTCTCAGCAGTGGGGCCCTCGGGCCTGAACCAACGCTCGGTAATGGCCGGGATTGCAGCCGAACCACTTGCGAAATGCCTTGTAGAACGAACTGCTGTCGGCAAATCCCAGGCGTTCGGCGATATCCGCCATGGACGGCTCAACCTCGCTGAGCCAGGCGATCGCCAATTCACGCCGCACGCTGTCCTTCAGCCCTTGGTAAGTCTGCCCCTCTTCGGCCAGGCGTCGGCGCAGGGTGGAAGGTGACAGACACAGCTGCCGGGCCAGCGCGTCGGCGTCGGGCCACTGGTACGGGTGCAAATGCAAAAGATCGTTGCGCACACGCCGCCCCAGGCTGGCAGGGTCGCGATACTTGACCAGAATATTTCCAGGCGCTTCGGCCAGGAAGCGCTGCAACTCTTGGGGCGTCCGTTTAAGTGGCAGGTCCAGGCTATCGGCGGCAATGATCATGCGCGTACGCTGCCTGTCGAACTGCAGGCTTTCCGAGAACATGACCCGGTAATCATCACAGAAAGAGGGCTCGGAACAACGCAGGTCTATTGCCAGGATCGGAATGCGGCGGCCCGCCAGCCAGCAGGCGACACCGTGCACGATCATCCAGAAAGTGAAGTAAGTAAACGCTCGGCGCGGCTGATCGCGGGGTTCGTTGATGACGATTTCG
This sequence comes from Pseudomonas sp. NBRC 111123, assembly GCF_001320205.1. NCBI lineage: Bacteria > Pseudomonadati > Pseudomonadota > Gammaproteobacteria > Pseudomonadales > Pseudomonadaceae > Pseudomonas > Pseudomonas sp. NBRC 111123. The sequence continues at coordinate 50,089 of NZ_BCAZ01000027.1, read as the reverse complement.
GCCAGGCTCTGCTGGCGCACCAGGCTGGGCTGCAGGTCTTCGAGCATCAGCGATAGAAAACCGAGCGCAACCTCCAGGCCCTCGCCCAAGGTAGGCTGAGCCATGGCCGCACGGCTCAGGAATGCCAGGCTGCCCACGGGCAGACCACGCCGGTCCATGGCAAAGAATTCATCGTTGCAACGCCGTGCCAGCAGCCGCCACAACCGCGCGTAGGCCTCGGCAGGCACCCGCGCCTGCGGCAGTTCAAGCTGCGCAGGGTCGATACCGGCACGCATCAGCACGCCAAGATCGGCTTGCCCATTGGGGCAGGTCTGCAACAGCGCTTCGCGCACCAGTTGCATGGAGATGGTGTCTTTTTCGCTCATCGGCCATCCGGGCTGGTCTGTGGCGGCCATGTTAGGCCTGGCAAGGGAAAATGTCAGCGCTGTATCACTGGCTCTGCGCCAACCCCATGAATGCCTGGATCAACCGCAGTTCACGCCGCCGCTCCAGGCAGCCGATCATGTGCTGGTTGACCAGCCCCTTGCCCGCCAGCGGCCTTGCCACCACACGCGGGTCGTTGGCCACTTCGGTCGACGAAACCACCCCCACCCCCAGCTCCGAAGCCACCGCCTCGGTCACTGCTTCCCGGCTATCGAGCTCCAGCAGCACACGTGGCTGCACACCCGCAGCGGCACAGGCTTTGTCGAATGTACGGCGGGTCGTCGAACTGGGTTCGCGCAATACCATGATCTGCTGATGCAGTTGCGCCAACGGCAAGTCACTTTCACCGCTCGCCCAGGCATGTCCGGCCGGTAGCAGCGCACACAACTGCGATTCGCACAGGGCCTGCAGATACAGGCCCTTGCGTGGCTCGATCTCGGTCAGCACGGCGACATCGGCGTGCTCCGACAGCAACGCCGCCAGTGTTTCCTGGGCATTACCCAGGCGCAGGTTGACGGTGATGCCCGGGTAGCGCTCGCGCAACTGGGCGAGCATCGGCATGACCCGGTGTGGCCCGTCCGCAGCCACTTCCAGCCGACCGGTAAGCAACTGCCGGTTGGCCTCGAGCATCGCCTGGGCCTCTTCCGCCAGGCCGAACATCGCGCGAGTGATAGCTGCCAGTCGGGTGCCCTCCTCGGTCAGCTCGACACGCCGGGCAGTACGGCGCAACAGGGTGATCTGGTAATGCTCCTCCAGCGCCTTGACATGCCCGGTAACCGCCGGCTGGCTGATGAACAGGCGTGCCGCGGCACGGGTAAAGCTGCCCTCCCGGGCGACGGCATCGAAGGCACGCAACTGAAACAGGTTCATATTTATCGGCCTGACTTATAGCTCGAATAACAACAAACAATTTGATTGATAGGCAGGTGAATTGCAACCTAGGCCCCGTAGTTTCAGCGCCAGTTTTCCGGCTGACCACCCGCCGCTTGTGAGGAACCACGGAATGAGCAACGCCCCGATCCTGCTGACCCCCGGCCCCCTGACCACCTCCGCCCGCACCCGCCAAGCCATGCTGGTGGACTGGGGCTCCTGGGACCGCGACTTCAATCAACTCACCGCCAGTGTCTGCGAACAGCTGCTGGCAATCATCGATGGCAGCGCCAGCCACCACTGCGTACCGCTGCAGGGCAGCGGTACCTTTGCCGTGGAAGCTGCCATCGGCACTCTGGTACCGCGTGACGGCAAGGTGCTAGTGCTGATCAATGGTGCCTATGGCCAACGCCTGGCGAAGATCTGCAAGGTACTGGGGCGAACCTACAGCACCTTCGAGACCGCCGAGGACCAGCCGACCACCGCCACCGACGTCGATCGCCTGCTGACCGCCGACCCTGCGGTGACCCACGTGGCGCTGATCCACTGCGAAACCAGCACCGGCATCCTCAACCCGTTGCCAGAGATTGCCCAAGTGATCAAGCGCCACGGCAAACGCCTGATCATCGACGCCATGAGTTCGTTCGGCGCGCTGCCAATCGATGCCCGCGAGGTTCCCTTCGAGGCACTGATCGCCGCCTCCGGCAAATGCCTGGAAGGCGTACCCGGCATGGGCTTCGTTTTCGCTGAAAAAGCCGCCCTGGCCGCTGCCGAAGGTAATGCCCACTCGCTGGCCATGGACCTGCACGACCAGCACACCTACATGGCCAAGACCGGCCAATGGCGCTTTACTCCCCCGACTCATGTGGTCGCCGCCCTGCATGAGGCGCTGCAGCAATACAACGAGGAAGGCGGCCTGCCTGCCCGCCACCAGCGCTACGCCAGCAACTGCAAGACCTTGCTCGACGGCATGGCCGCTATCGGCCTGCGCAGCTTCCTGCCAGCGGATATCCAGGCGCCGATCATCGTCACCTTCCACGCGCCGAACGACGCCCGTTATCAGTTCAAAGACTTCTACGAACGGGTAAAGGCCAAGGGCTTCATTCTCTACCCGGGCAAGCTGACCCAGGTCGAGACCTTCCGTGTCGGCTGTATCGGCGTGGTCGGCCCGGACGGCATGCAGGCCGCCGTGAATGCCGTGGCCGAGGTGCTGCGGGAAATGGAAGTACTGGACATCTGACCCTTCGCCCAACCGAACTCAGGAATTAGCGCACATGAATTACAACAACCCCACCCAGCTGCAAGCCGCGATCCTCGACTGGGCCGGCACCGTGGTCGACTTTGGCTCCTTCGCACCCACCCAGATTTTCGTCGAAGCTTTCGCCGAGTTCGACGTCCAGGTTTCCATCGAAGAAGCCCGTGGCCCGATGGGCATGGGCAAGTGGGATCACATCCGCACCCTGTGTGACGTGCCGGAAATCGCCGAGCGCTATCGCAAGGTGTTCGGCCGCACCCCCACTGATGACGATGTCACCGCCATCTATAACCGTTTCATGCCGCTGCAGATCGAAAAGATCGCCGTGCATTCGGCGCTCATCCCCGGCGCCCTGGACACCCTCACCGGCCTGCGCCAGGACGGCCTGAAGATTGGCTCTTGCTCGGGCTACCCGAAGGTCGTGATGGACAAGGTGGTGGCGTTGGCCGCGAAGAATGGCTATGTCGCCGACCATGTGGTGGCCACCGACGAAACCCCGAACGGCCGCCCGTGGCCAGCCCAGGCCCTGGCCAACGTGATTGCCTTGGGTATCGACGATGTGGCGGCCTGCGTGAAGGTTGACGACACTGTGCCGGGCATCCTGGAAGGCCGCCGTGCCGGCATGTGGACCGTGGCCCTGGTGTGCTCGGGCAACGCCTTGGGCCTCACCTGGGAAGGCTACCAGGCATTGAGCTCGGAGAAGCTGGAAAGCGAACGCACGCGTATTCACGCAATGTTCGAGCGCTCACGCCCGCATTACCTGATCGACACCATCAATGAACTGCCAGAGGTTATCGCTGATATCAACCAGCGCCTGGCCAAAGGCGAGATGCCGCAGGCGTTCTGACGGCTAGACGTCAAGCCCGTCGCGAGCATGCCCACTCCCAAGGTCTCATCGAGCCTGTAAGGAGCGGGCTTGCCCGCGACAGCTTCTGGGCAGATCACCTGGCCTGCGTGGCGCCTACCCTCTGTTGCGTTCAAGATGGCGAATGAGCTACAACGCTGTGCCGGGCATCCACAAGCAGGTCCGTTCAGACCGCCCGGTTCAGTTTCACCCACGAAGCGAACTTGTCGATGAAACCCTGCAAGAAGGGCCGGGTCTTGTCATTGAGTTTGCCATCGTCCTCGAACAGGCTCGCTGCCCCACCAATGTAAGCCTCTGGCATCTGCATGCACGGCATGTCGAGAAACACCAACGACTGGCGCACGGCATGGTTGGCACCGAACCCGCCAATGGCACCCGGCGAGACGCTCACAACCGCTGCCGGCTTGCCGCCCCAGGCGCTTTGCCCGTAGGGCCGCGAACCGACGTCGATGGCATTCTTCAGGCCGCCCGGCACCGAACGGTTGTACTCCGGCGTGACGAACAGCACCGCATCACTGCGGCGAATCTCATCGCGAAAACGCGTCCACGCCTCAGGCACACCCTCGGCTTCGACATCTTCGTTGTACAGCGGCAAGTCGCCGATCTCGACGATCTTCAAGGCAAGGCTGGACGGCGCCAGCTCCGAAAGTGCGCGGGCCACCTTGCGGTTGTAAGACTCCTTGCGCAAGCTGCCGACGACCACTGCTACCGAATACACCTGGCTCATGGCGTTATCCATCCTTTGCTGGGAAAAAGGGACGTCAGTAGTTATAGATGACCGTTCCTCGGCGGCCTGGATTTTTTTCCACCCTGCGAAAACTTCCGAGTACCTTATACGGTCTATGTCTGCAGACATTTCCTACGCAATTCAGAGGTTTCCCCCCAAATGGCAGCAGTAATGGTCGGCCAGTTCCACGCCCGTGACGCCGAAGGCCGTATCTACCCCGTCCACGAGTTCCAGGAGTCCACCCTCCAGGCTGACGGCAGCGCATTGGGCGCACCGATCACCACCTACCGCCTGGCCATCGGCGATCGCGTCAATCACCTGGGCGAAAACCGCTTCGAACTGGCACAGACTGGCGTCGAGATCATTCGCATTCCTTGATGCAGTCGACCGTGTACTGGCCGCTTTCGCACTGCAGGCCATGCACATCGGCGACGAACCCCGGGAAACCACTGTTGAAGGCCCGGGCAAACGCCAGGTAATCGAGGATCGAGCGGGTCGCTTCGGTGAACCGCTCGCCCGGCATGATCAGCGGAATCCCCGGCGGGTACGGCACCAGCATGACCGCCGCGACCCGGCCCAGCAGGGCTTCGATCGGCACCGCCTGCACCTCCCCGCGCACCATCTGGTCATAAGCCCGCGCCGGGCTCACGGCCACTTCCGGCAAACGCGTGAACAAGCGCTTGAGCTGCTTGGCCGTGGCATTGGCTCGGTAGCAGTCATGCAACTGATCGCACAGGTCGCGCAGCCCCAGCCCCTGGTATCGCGCGGCATCCACCGCAACCACGCTCGGCAGGCAGGTACTCAGCGCAGTGTTGCCATCGTAATGGCGCTTGAACTCCAGCAATTCGGTAAGCAGCGTGCTCCACTTGCCCTTGGTGATGCCCATCGAGAACAGCACCAAAAAGCTGTACAGGCCGGTCTTCTCCACCACCAGCCCGCGCTCCCAGAGGAACTTGCTGACCACGGCCGCCGGTATGCCGTGCTCACCCAGTACGCCACCGGCGCTGAGCCCAGGCATCACCAAGGTCACCTTCAAAGGGTCAAGCAGCACGTAGTTGTCGGCCACCTCGCCAAAGCCATGCCACTCAGCACCCGGTTGCAGCAGCCAGTCCTGCGCGGCCAGGCGATGGATGCCCTCCGCCGCTGGCGGCTGCCAGATACTGAACCACCAGTCAGCGGCGGCGATATGCTCGCGCAGGTTGGCCAGGGCACGCCGGAAGCTCAGGGCTTCGTCGAACATCTCTTGCAGCAGCGAGCGCCCGGCCGGGCCTTCCATCATGGTCGACGCCACGTCCAGCGAGGCGAGGATGCTGTATTGCGGCGAGGTGGAGATATGCATCATGAATGCTTCGTTGAAGCGGTCGCGGTCCAGCTGGCGCTGGGCGCCATCCTGCACGTGAATCATCGATGCCTGGCTGAAGGCGGCCAGTAGCTTGTGGGTGGAATGGGTGCTGAACACCAGCGGGCTGCTCTCGCTGCACGCGGTGCCCATGGCGTAGCGACCCTCGAAAAACTCATGGAACGCCGCATAGGCGAACCAGGCCTCGTCGAAGTGCAGCACTTCAACGCTGCTGCCCAGCGCCTGCTTGATCAGCCCGGCGTTGTAGCACAGCCCGTCGTAGGTGGAATTGGTCACCACCGCCAGCTTGATCCGTGGCTCACGCCCCGCGGCCAGTGGGTTGGCCTGGACCTTGGCCTGGATCGACTCAGGGCTGAACTCGCTGAGCGGAATCGGCCCGATGATGCCCAGTTCGTTGCGCTCCGGGCACAGGTAGATGGGAATCGCCCCCGTCATGATGATGGCGTGGACCACCGACTTGTGGCAGTTGCGGTCGACCAGCACCAGGTCATCGCGACCCACCATGGCATGCCAGACGATCTTGTTGGCGGTGGAAGTGCCATTGATGACGAAAAAGGTGTGGTCAGCGCCGAAGTTACGCGCTGCGCGGGCCTCGGCCTCGGCCAAGGGGCCGGTATGATCGAGCAGCGAGCCCAGTTCGGGCACCGAGACCGACAAGTCCGAACGCAGGGTATTTTCGCCAAAGAACTGGTGGAATGCCTGGCCCACCGGACTTTTGCGGTACGCCACACCTCCGCCGTGCCCAGGGGTGTGCCACGAGTAGTTGGATTGGGCGGTGTGCTGCACCAGGGCCTTGAAAAACGGCGGCAGCAGGCCGTCGAGGTAGTTATGCGCAGCACGCGCCACCTGGCGGGCGAGAAACGGCACGGTGTCTTCAAACAGATAAAGGATGCCACGCAGCTGGTTAAGCTCGCTCATGGCCTCGGCGGGGGCGTTTTCCAGGGTGACCTGCTCGCCCAGGGCGAAAATCGGCAGGTCAGGCGCACGCAGGCGGGCCAGGCGAATCAGCTCGGCCATGTTCTGCAGCAAGTGGGTGTTGTCGCCGACGCCTTCGGCCGCGATCAGCATGCAGGCCAGGCCATGGTGGGTGGTGGCGACCAGGCGCGCTTCGGCATGGTCGGCGGCCTTGATGATGGCGAAGCCGTCCTGGCTCAGTTCCTCGGCGATGCCGCGGATGCGCTCGCCGGCAACGCTGTCAGCCTTGATGGCACGGTGGACGATGAGAATCGGGAACTTGAGGTCCTTGTACATCCGGCTGCTACCTCCGCAGGACTTGTTGTCCTATTGAGGGTAGTAGGCCCTGTACTGTCTGTACCGGCCTCTTCGCGGGTAAACCCGCTCCTACAGGCTGTGGAGATCACTGTGGGAGCGAGTTCACCCGCGAAGAGGCCAGTACAGACAACAAATCAGCCGGCAGATGTCTCGGTAAGGGCTTGCCACATCGAAGGCCCACCCGCCGACTTGGCCACCGCCGCCAGCCGCTCGGCATGCGCCTCGAGCTCCTCGGCACTGGCCATGATCACCCGCCCCGGCGCGCGCCCGACGATGCGGCGGATCTCGCTGCCACCCGTGCCCTGCCCTTGACCATCATCATCGGCCCCGTGCCCGGCCAGCGACAAGCTGGTCTGGCCGCCGGTCATCGCCAGGTAGACGTCAGCCAGCAACTCGGAGTCGAGCAATGCGCCGTGCAGTTCACGCCCGGAGTTGTCGATGTCGTAGCGTTTGCACAGCGCATCGAGGCTGTTGCGCTGCCCTGGGTGACGGGCACGGGCCAACAACAGGGTATCGAGAATGGTGCAGTGGTTGGCGATGTCGGCGCGGTCGCTCTGCCCCAGCAGAGCGAACTCGTTATTGATGAAGCCGACGTCGAACGCCGCGTTGTGGATGACCAGGGTGGCACCCTGGATGAATTCGAAGAACTCTTCTGCCACATCGGCGAAACGCGGTTTGCCGACCAGGAACGCATCCGTGATGCCGTGGACGTTGATCGCGCCCTCGTCACTTTCGCGGTCAGGCTGCAGGTAGACGTGGAAGTGCCGCCCGGTCAGGCGCCGGCCCATGACCTCGACACAGCCGATCTCGATGATCCGGTGGCCTTCGCTGACCGGCATACCGGTAGTTTCGGTATCGAGAATGACCAGCCTGACTGGACCTGATGTGTCAACCAAAACGTTATCTCTCGTCTAAAGTTCCTTGGGTGCAGTGTATCACTGAGCAATAACCCTCCAACAGCGATTCCGCTGTGTAAACAGGTGGTAGTCAACCTCAGTACACCGAGGAAAATGTAAATCATGACCTTTACCCTCAAAACCTACATCGGCCAGCGCGGTGAGCGCTTTTCGCTTCTGTTCAGCTCTGAGGATCCTGGAGTCCCGCTGTTCTACCCTTGCGCATTCATATCTCGACGGGTGAGGGACACAAGCACACATCAAACTCAAACCACCACTCTCAAGGGGATCCAGCGGCTTATTGAATGGGAGCGTGACCGAAAGGTCAGCCTAGAAGGGAAATTAAGCCGGGGCGAAACAATGGCACCCTTTGAGATTGATGACCTAGCTGGCCATGTGCACGGCTGCCGTGACGCAAAAAAAGGTGACGTCATCAGTTCGCAGAAATTCAACGGATACTGGTCAAGCATCTGTAAGTATATCGATTGCAACGCCGAATCGCGTCCACGTCAGCAACACCATGGGCGGCTATTCGAGCAGCATCGTGATCAGCGAGCACTCCGGAGAAACTGGACCTGGCCGCCGCCACGTCGACTCTCTATGCGGGCATCACCCCTACTCGCAGCTCAAGCATGACGGCTTCAAGGACGATGACAAGGCGGACGTGCTTGGCACGGGCGGTCTGAGCCACATGGAAATCAAGTTCGCTAAGGCCACTGAGCGCGGAAATCAGCCTGATCACCCGTTCGGCGAGCAGGCCTGAAGACGCCCGTCGCCAGACCGCGGACCACGTGATCGTGGTCACCGACGCCGAGCAGATGCTGGACCGCACACAGCTATATAAGCCGCTGATGCTGCACTTATAGCACTGCAAACTTCTTTTTCGCTGGATAAGGCTATTCGCGCTTTCGCCTGCTGATTCAACAGGCAGCCAGCTCGAATATGGGTTTTCGATGTATTTGCTGCGCTTTGACCTAGCCTGGGTCGGAAGCGGTTAGTCGCGACCGGCAGCTGTCGACCTATTGGGGTTACTCCAGCGCCCGAATTCACTTAGGCGAATATTTATGAGTACCGTCAATCATGCACCCGCAATCCCCAAACCAGACATTCCAAACGGCTACTGAACCGGTGGTGCTTCAATTTGACATGGCAAGACAGCCTTTTGAGATCAAGCGCATCAAGCCCTCTCAGAGATTTATACACCACGTGAAAAATGTCTTCGCTGACAGCAACCGTCAGTAGTCATATCCTCGTGCCTGCACTTAAGCGAAAGCCGTCGACCAGCAGTTGCAATTCGTCACCAAAGCGCGCGATTTCAACGCTGGCTTGCGCAGTCTTGTCACTGGACCGCGCGCTTTGGTGAGAGGCATCGCGCACCCGCATTACGCTACGATTGATTTGCTCACTTACCGCGCTTTGTTCCTCGGCAGCTGTAGCGATGAACTGGCTCATCTCCTGAATGTTCGATACTCGCTGACTTATACCGCTTAACGCCTCGCCAGCCTTACGTGCGAGCCCGAGCGTTTGATCGGCAAGCTCATGGCCGCCACTCATGACACGCGCCGCGTTCTGCGTGCCTTGATCAATAGCGCTAACTAACGCTTGGATTTCCTCAGTCGAGCGTTGAGTACGCAGCGCTAGACCACGGACCTCGTCGGCTACCACAGCGAAGCCGCGCCCCGCGTCGCCAGCACGGGCAGCTTCGATGGCGGCATTGAGCGCCAGCAAGTTGGTCTGCTCGGCCACTGACTTGATCACATCGAGCACCACGCCAATCTTGCGGCTTTCAGCATTCAGAGTATCAACAGCCAGCGCCGAGTCGTTGACCCCGGCCACCAGTCGTTCGACATGCTCGATGGCGCTGTTGACCACTTGATTGGCCTGCATTACTTCGCAGCTGGCTTCCTGCGCCGCCATAGAGGCCTGCTCGGTATTGCGCGCAACCTCATGTACGGTGGCGGCCATCTCGTTGATCGCCGTGGCTACCTGATCGGTTTCGCTGTTCTGCCGCTCAATGCCGAGCTTGCCCTGTTCGGTGACGACCGATAGTTCGGCCGCAGCCGTGGCGATCCTTGCCACCCCGCCTTGTATCCTGCCTACCAGCGTGCGCAGGCTTTGGGTCATGCTGCCGACCGCGCGCTGCAACTTGCCGATCTCGTCCTCACGGTCGCAATCAAGCTCAAGGCTGAGGTCGCCCGCAGCCACCCTGCTAGCGGCCAGCAGCGTGCGGTTGAGCGGTTCGACGATTTGCCGGGCGATCAGCCAAGCAGCCAGCAGACCGAACAGCAATGCGAGCAAGGTGCCCACCGCGATGGACTGGCGTGCCTGGCCGACATCACGGTCGCGCTTGTCGAGCTGGCTCTGGCGCAGGGCATCGCTGACGCCCTCGATGTGCTCGGTCACCAAAGCCATTTTCGACCGCACCGCCAAGCTGGTATCGATATCGCGGGAGAACGCCACCAGGGTTTTCCGGTAGCTCTGCAAGGTGCCCACCGCCTCGCTGACCGCTGCATGCTGGTTGGCGCCCATGCTGTCGCGCAACGCCTGAGTCTGGGCGATGGCCTCATCGACCGCCTGGAAGGCACCGTCCTTCATGACCTGGTCGTCGCTGACGAAGTAGGCATAGGCGCGAAAACGCGCTTTTACCACCAGCAGGCCTAGTTGCGATAAGCCCTGCATGTATTCCAGGCGCCGCTGCGTATCTGACTCGCCATCTCCAATAATACTGCGTTCGATACGGTCGAAGCCGACAGCCACCTCATTGGTGCGGTCGGTAAGGGCTTTGCGCGCGGCTTCACGGCTATCGAAGGTGCCGACCAGCCCCTTGAAACTCTCGGTATAGGCCTGCACATCCGCGGACAACCGCCCAAGCATTTGCAAGTCTTCTGGCGAAGTGAGGACACCGGCAAGGGTTTCGATCTGGCGCTGGAGGTCGGCGATCAAGGTAAGGACCTTCTCGCGCTCCTGCGCAAGACCCTTGTCCTGATACACCAGGCGCTGGACGCGCAGATCCTTGGCGGCGATCTTCAGTTGCAGGATCGCCAAGGTCTTCTCGCCGCGATCAACCACACTTGCCATGTTCCACCAGGCAATGAACGCCACCAGCAAGGTCATGGACAACACCAGGCCAAAACCGCAAACCAGTTTGTGGCGTATTCCGAGATTGGCAAGCAACCGCTTCATCCGTTTATACATTGTCATTTCCATTGGTTTAGCCATGTGCTAGCCCGGCTGACGCTTGCTCAAGAACCGACTGACTGCCACCGTGAATGCTTCGCTCCCCATGACCCGCGCGAATGCTTGTTCCTCCTGTTCCAGTTGCCCGAACAGCGTGGCCGCGTCGCGGCGCATAAGGCGCTTGACCTCCCCCAGGGCCGGTCGCGGCATGTTGACAAAACGCTCAGCGAGCAGCCGCGTGCGCAGCTCCAGCCGGTCGTCTTCGACCACCCAATTGACCAAGCCCAGCTCCTGGGCGTCTTGCGCGGTCAACGGCTCACCGAGCAGAGCGATTTCCAGCGCCCTACGCAGCCCGACCAGACGCGGCAGATGCCAGGAAATCCCTAGATCACAACTGGCGGCGAGCTTGAGGTAGGCGAAGTCGAAGCGTGCGGAGCGACTGGCGATGATGAAATCGCAAGCCAGCGCGAGGCTCATGCCCGCGCCGGCCGCGACCCCTTGGACGCTGGCGATCACGGGGGCTGGATGCTCCGCCAGCAGGCGCAGTGCCCGGTTCATCGGTCGGATCAACCCGCTCAACACCATCTGCGGACTCTGTTGGAACTCGTTGATGTCACCACCGGCCATGAATGCCCGGCCCTTACCCTGGATAATGATCGCCGCCAGGTCATTGCGGCCCTGCAAGCGCTCACAACTCTCAAGAAAACAGCGAGCGAAATCGCCATCGAAGGCGTTCAGGCTTTGAGGGCGGTTGAACACCAGGCTGACGACACCGGCTTCCTCGACCAGCAACACGGGGGCTTCAGAGTTGGTCATCGGACATCTCCGTCAGCGCCGCGAGAGGCTGGCAGACCCCGAAGATCCATGGTTCGGCGGCCATGCGCGCGTGCTCGTAGCGCTGGATCCGCTGGCGACACAGCAGGCTCTCGCCAATCTCGTCGATGCCTTGGAGCAGGTTCTGCCGGCGCCCTTCCTCCAGTTCAAAGCCCAGATCGAGCTCGGCCAGGGCAAGCGTCTTCGCCTGCACGTCGATGTGCGCGCGCAATCCCGGCGTTGCCTCCACGCGCTGGAACAGGATGTCGATGAGCGATTGCTCCAGGCTCAGCGGCAGCAGGCCGTTGTTGAAGCAGTTGTTGCGGAAGATATCGCCGAAGCTCGGTGCGATGATCACCCGCACGCCAAAGTCGCGCAGCGCCCAGACCGCATGCTCTCGGCTTGATCCACAACCGAAGTTGGCCTGGGCGAGCAGGACGCTACCGCGATTGTAGGGCGTACGATTGAGGATGCAGTCAGGGTTGCGCCGACGACTGGCGGTCGGCGTATCGACTTCCCCCGGATCGAGATAGCGCTCGTCGTCCATGAGAAAGTCGCCGAAGCCGACCGATTCCAGGCTTTTCAGATACTGCTTGGGCAGCAGCACATCGGTGTCGATATTGGCGCGGTTCAACGGAATCACTACGCCGGTGTGACTGGTCAATGCCTTCATCGCTACAAGCTCCCCGGATCGGCCAGTGCCCCGGCCACGGCTGCGGCCGCCGCCAGTGCCGGCGACAGCAGATGAGTACGCCCGCCCTTGCCCTGGCGGCCCTCGAAGTTTCGGTTGGATGTCGCGGCGCAGCGCTCGCCGGCCTCCAGACGGTCGGCATTCATGCCCAGGCACATTGAGCAGCCTGGGTCGCGCCACTCGAAACCAGCTGCTTTGAACACCATGTCCAACCCTTCTTCCTCGGCCTGCTTGCGGACTTTGCCAGAGCCCGGCACTACCAGGGCCTGGCGGACCCGTGGGTGCACCCGGTGTCCGGCAACCACAGATGCCGCGCTGCGCAGGTCCTCGATGCGCGCGTTGGTGCAAGAGCCGATGAATACCTTGTCGATCGGCAAACCCAGCAGGGCCTGGCCCGGTTGCAGGTCCATGTAGCGCAGCGCGCGTTCCCAGTCCTGGCGTTGCAGTGCATCGCGCGCCTGCTCCAGCCTGGGTACATGGCCGGCCAGCGGTACGACCATTTCCGGCGAAGTGCCCCAACTCACCTGGGGCTGAATATCAGCGGCGTCGAACAGCAAGTCGAGGTCGAACAACGCATCAGCATCAGATTGCAGCCCCTGCCAGTACTGGCAGGCCCGGGTCCAGTGCTCGCCGCCTGGCGCCAGCGGACGACCACGCAGATAACGCTCGGTAACCGCGTCGTAGGCAACTAGTCCGACCCTGGCGCCGGCCTCGATGCTCATGTTGCACAAGGTCATGCGCGCCTCCATGGACAGCTCGCGCACCGCCGAACCTGCGAATTCGATGGCATGCCCAGTGCCGCCCGCAGTACCGATGCGCCCGATCACGTACAGGGCCAAGTCCTTGGCGCTGACGCCTGCTGCGAGCCGGCCTTCGATACGAATGCGCAGGTTGCGCTGCTTGCGGCTGCGCAGGGTCTGAGTCGCCAGTACATGTTCGACTTCACTGCTGCCGATGCCATGGGCCAGGGCGGCGAAGGCACCATGCGTGGCGGTATGCGAGTCGCCACACACCAGCGAGCAACCCGGCAGGGTCAGCCCCTGCTCGGGGCCGACCACATGGACGATGCCCTGGCGCACATCGTTGAGGCCGTAAAGGCGCACGCCGAACTCGGCGGCGTTGTCTTCAAGCCTGGCGATCTGCTGCCGGGCAATCGGGTCGTTGACCCCGTCGAGACCGGCCGCACGGTTTTCCGTCGGCACGTTATGGTCGGGGGTGGCCAAGGTGGTATCCAGCCGCCAGGGCGTACGCCCGGCATGGCGCAGGTTGGAAAAGGCCTGCGGCGAGGTCACCTCGTGCAACAGGTGGCGATCGATGTACAGCAGGCTGGAACCATCGGCCAGGTCCGCCACCCAATGGCTGTCCCACAGTTTGTCGTAAAGGGTTTTGCCGGCCATGGTTCAAGCCTCCCCGCGCTGACGGTCACGCTGGCGGCGCAACCAGCTATAGCTACGCCCGCCGAGCGCCACACCGGTCAACTGCTCGACGAAGGGCACGCTGTCGATCAGCCGGTCGAGGTCGATACCGGTGTGCAGCCCCATCGAGTGCAGCATTAGCACCAGGTCTTCTGTGGCCAGGTTGCCGCTGGCTCCCGGCGAGAACGGGCAACCACCAAGGCCACCGATCGAGCAATCGAACTCGCGCACGTCGAACTCCAGGGCTGCGAGCACATTGGCCAAGGCCATGGCCCGGGTGTCATGAAAATGACAGGACAGCGGCAGGTTGGCGGCCACGCTGCGCACTTGCCCCAGCACCTCGCACACCGATGCCGGGTTCGCCGCGCCGATGGTGTCGGCGATGATCACCTTGCCGGCGCCGGCCTCGAGCATTTCCTCGGTTAGCGCGGCAACCACCTTCGCCGGGGTGCGGCCTTCGAACGGGCATTCGAAGGCCACGGCGACATAGGCCCGAGCCTCGATGCCATCCTCGCGGGCCCGTGCCAATACCTGGGCGCTGGCCGCCCGAGCCTGAGCCAGGCTCATGTTGATGTTGCGCTGGTTCATGGTTTCAGTGGCCGACAGCACCACGGCGATGCTGCGTGTTCCCGCCTCGCGGGCCAGCTCGTAGCCACGCATGTTCGGCACCAGGGCGGAATAGCCGATCTCGTCGCGGCGCGGCAAACGCGCCACCAGCTCCGCCGTGCCGGCCATCTGTGGCACCGCCTTCGGCGAGACGAAACTTCCCACCTCGATCGCCTCGACGCCACAGCCCAGCAGGTGTTCGATCAGTGTCAGACGCGCTTCCACCGACAGCGTCTTGCCCTGGCTTTGCAGGCCGTCACGCGGGCCCACTTCGTTGATGATGATGTGTTCGGCCATGACTTAACCCACCACGCCGGCGTTCTTGAGTTGTTCTATACGCTCGCGGTCGAAACCGAGTACTTCCCCGAGCACACGCTCTGTGTGCTGGCCAAGCAGGGGCGGCGGCGAGAAGGCATCGGTGTTGTCGGCGGAAAGCTTGATCGGGTTGCCGGGGGCCTCAAAGTGGCCGCCCTGCGGGTGCTCGATCGAGACCACCATGCGCCGGTGCCGGACCTGCTCGTCGTTGAGCGCCTGGCTCAGCGAGTTGACCGGAGCGCAGGGCACCCGGGCGCGGTCGAGCTGCTCCACCCAGTGGGCGGTCGGCCGGGTTTCCAGGACCTCCTTGAGAATCCCATCGATCAGGATCTTGTCGGCCAGGCGCCCGGGCTGGGTCTTGTATTTCGGATCGCGCAGTACTTCGATGTCCAACAGCTCGACCAGGCTGTCCCAGAAGCCATCGAAAATCACTGCGATGACGATAAAGCCATCGGCCGTCGGGTAGCTGTTGTATGGCACATGAACGAAGTGACCGTTGCCGATAGGGGTTGGATCGATGCCGCTGAGCAGATGCATGGTGGCCATATAGTTGAGCATGCTGATCTGGCAGTCGAGCATGCTGATGTCGACATGCTGCCCGTGGCCCTTGGTGTGCCGGGCCTGCAGGGCGGCGAGAATACCCATCACCGCGAACATACCGCCCCCCAGGTCGCCGATGGGAATACCGGCGCGGATCGGCTGGCTAGCATCGACCCCGGTGATCGACATGCCGCCGCTGATCCCTTGGACTACCTGATCGAAGGCCGGACGACGGTAGTTGGGGCCGTCCTCGCCGAAGCCGGAAATCGAGCAGGTGACGATGCGCGGGTTGACCTGACTGAGATGGGCATGGTCGATCTTCAACTTGCCGGTGACGCCGGCACTGAAGTTATCCAGCACCACGTCCGATTGCCGTACCAGCTCGTAAAACACTTCCAGGCCCTGCTCGCTCTTCAGATCGATGCAGACACTCTGTTTATTGCGGTTGAGGGTGAGGAAATACGCGCCCATGCCGTTCAGCGAGTTGGCCGGGTCCTTGGCCAGCAGGGCTCGGGTGCCCTCCCCGGCCAAGGGTTCGACCTTGATGGTTTCGGCACCGAGGTCGGCCAGCAGCATGCCGCCGTAAGGGCCGGAGAGCATATGGGTGAGATCGAGAATGCGGATGCCATGAAGTGGCTTGGACATGACGAAGTCCTTATGCAAAGTGACGTTGATTGGGTGATCTACAACCCCAGGGCACCGGGGTTGAAACGCTCGTTGGGGTCCAGTGCGCGCTTGATCGCGCGGATGCCGCCAAGTGCGGCCGGGCTGAGTAGATCGGCATAGGGGTAAACCTTGCCGAGCTGGAAGTGGGTGGCGCCGTGGGCGTCGTACAAGGCCACCAGCTCCTTCTTGAACGCGGTGACCCAGGCACGCGCCTCAAGGTTTTCCCCATGCACCGGCAGGCGCGCACGCAAGGCCGGCGACAGGGTCATGTCGTGATAGCTGCCGAGGGCATCCGGCCAGTAGATGCCGACCTCGTACATGAAGGCACCAGGCCCGACGCTTTCGAACATGGCGCCGGTCCATACGCCATGGCGTTGCAGACTGTCCTGATGGCGTTGCAGCAGCGCCTGCAAGTCCTCATGAAAAGCCATGACCGCCGAGTTGGGCAGCACGCCGTGCACCGGCACCCAGCGCTCGCCCTTGGGCCCGACCACGTTGAACATCTTGGCGAATGGCTGGTTGCGGATCACCGTCGGCACACTGTTGGCGACCTCGCTGCCGTGGCCGTCCAAAGCCTCGCGCAAGCGCCTCATTGCTGCATTGACGCTGTAGCGATCGGCGCCTTCGACGATGTAGTGAGCCATGTAGGCGGATTCGCGCAACGCGCGCTCACCGGCCAGGCCCATGCGCAGCAACTGGCGCCCGGCAGCTAGCCAGGACGGCGAGGTGCGCCAGACCTCGCGGGCAATGTCTAAAGTCTCGCGCAGGCTGCGCCCTCGCCGGAGCTGGCCGCGCACCAGGTTGGCATCCATGCCGAAGTGGGTGTCATCGGCCCCGGCCCTTGCTGCGGCGAGCATGCCATCGCGCAATGACTGGAAATCAGCGAAGGCAAACGACGCCGTAGCGTGCTGGGTACCGGCGCGCAACAGCGGCAGGGTAATCCGTGCCTTTATGCCGAACGCGCCACAATCACCGGTGAACAGCCCGGTAATATCTGGGCCGAAGTAACGGTTGACCGGCGCCGCGCCACGCGCCGCCGAGCCGGTGCTGAGCAGCTCACCATCGGCCATCACCACATCCAGCGACAGCACCGACGCAGCGCTGCCACCATAGCCGCCGGTGCCATGGCTGATGCCATGCTGAGCGACCGTGCCACCCACGGTGGCCACCAGCCCCGAGAACGGTCCGCGAAAAGGCGTGCGCAACCCGCGCTCGTCGAGCACGGACTTCAGCGCATCCCAGGTCACCCCGCACTCGACCGTGACGAAGGCGTCCTCCTCGTTGATCTCGACGATACGGTCGAGCCGGCGCAGATCGAACAGCACCGATTCGCGGCGGGTGGGCAGGTAACCGTCGGTATAGGAGGCCCCGCCACCGCGCACGTTGATCGCCAGCCCGGCCTCGGCAACGATCCGGGTCATCCGCTGCAACGCCTGGACCGTGCGCGGCACCAGCACCGCCAGCGGCAGCTCGCGGGCGCGGAAAATGTCGTGGGCGTAGCCGGTCACCCCCGCGCCCTGGATCACATCCGCATCAGCTACCGCAGACACCGCCTGCAGCCACGACGCCGCGACGGACAGGTGGCGGCCCTTCACGCGCTGACCCCCAGCTGCTTCCAGCGCGGCGCCACCGGTGCCGGCAAGTGGGTATCGCGCTCGCAGTTGGCGCGCAGCGTTTCGATATCCGGCCCGCGATTGAACATGGCCAGCTCGCCGCGGTTATCCGCCAGGCTGGCGCGCAGTTGTTCGGTCGCTGCCTCATCCAGCCGGCCCAGGTCATCCACCACCACGCCGTAGGCGCGGGCACCCTCGACACTGACCAGGCCCTGGCGCACTTCCTTGGCCACCAGTTGCGCGTCCCGTTGCAGGGCATCCCCCCAGCCACCGGCACCCCAGGTGACGAAATGCAGGCAATCGCCCGGCTGCACGAGGATGTCGTCGCACTTGGCCGGCAGGTACTCTTCGCTACCGTCGGCGCGGACCATCAGCTTCCATGAGCGCTGCGCCGGTTCACCGCCGTTCACGCCCCACGGCGGCACGAACCAGCGGTCGTCGTGAATGGCGATACGCCCTTCGGCGAGGAAGCAGTAGGTCATGCGGATGCCGTTGCCGCCCCTGAACAGGCCGGCACCACCCGAATCAGCCACGGTTTCGTAGCGTTCGATGCGCAGCGGAAAGTAGTTTTCCAGGAATTCGTTGGGCACGTTGGTGAAACCCGGCCACAAGGAATGGCCGTCCGGCCCGTCGCCGAACGGACGCCCCGGAATACCGCCAAAGCCGATCTGGAACAGTTGGAACCACTCGCCGTGGGCGTCGTAGCCGGAGTACATCAGGTGCGGCGAGCTGGAGAAGCCAGCAGCATTGAGAAACTCTGGCGAACGCTGGCCAAGCAAGGCGCCAAGCACGTCGAAGATCCGCCCCAGGGCATGGGTGCGGCAAGACAGCGCGGCCGGGAAGTCGGGCTTGAGCAGCGAGCCCTGGGGAATGCGCACCTCGACCAGCTCGTAAAAACCGTCGTTGATGAGGATCTGCGGGTCGAAGACCATGATCATGTAAATGCCGAAGAACATCTTCAGCATGTTTTCGTTGAGGTAGAAGTTGATCGACGAGGCCGACTGCGGATCGGTGCCGGCGAAGTCGAGGATCACCCGGTCGCCGTCGCGCTGCAGAGTGCAGCGGATCTTGAACGGGCCGGCGCCGACACCGTCGTCGCACAGGTAGTCCTCGAACGACACCGGCTCCTCGCCGATCGAATTGCGGATCAACTGGCGCATGGCCCGCAGGTTGCGCTCCAACAGCAGGTCCAGCGCGCTGTCGAAAACATCCACGCCAAAGCGCTGGCACAGCTCCACCACGCGCCGCCCGGCCACCCGGCACGAGGCGACCAGGGCATGCAGGTCGGCTTTGAACCACTCCGGCATGCGCGACTGGGCCGCGGCGATACGCACGATGTCGGCCTGCAGCTCGCCGCGCTTGTACAGCTTGACCGGCGGCAGGCGGAAGCCTTCCTCGAAGATCGAGCTGGCATTGGTCGGCAGCGAACCGGGGACCTTGCCGCCGACGTCGGTCATATGGCCGAACATTGCCGACCAGGCCACCAGGCGCCCGTCGAGGAACACAGGAACAATCACCAGTTGGTCATTCAGGTGGCTGACCGCGCCGGCACAGGAGTACGGATCGTTGAGCAGAATCACGTCGCCCTCTTCGATCTCGCCGTCATAGGCATCGAGGAAGCCGCCGATGAACGAGCCAAATTGGCCCACCACCATGCGTCCGCGGCGGTCGGCGATCAGCGGGAAGGCATCGCCCTGCTCGCGGATGCCGGGCGACATGGCGGTGCGCGCCAGGGTCGCGTCCATTTCGTTGCGCGCATTGCGCAGGGCGTTCTCGAGAATATCGAGGGTGACCGGGTCGACGTCGGCGCGGCCAAAGGGTGTGGCATTGGTTTCGATAATGCGTGCGGTCATGGTCTGCGCCTCAAGCCGGATTGATCAGGATGTTGCCGAATGCATCGACGCGACCGATGTGGTCGGCCAAGATCACCGTGGTCGAGTCCATCTCGCTAACGATGGCCGGGCCATGGATGCAGTCGCCCGCACGCAGCCGGGAACGGTCGTAGATCACCGCCGGGCGGAAGCCGCCATCAACCCACATCTGGTGGTCCCGCACCTTCGCTTCGCGGGGATCGCCATTACCTTGCGGCAGCTCGCGGGACGGCAATGCCAGCGCCTTGCCCAGCGCCACGGCACGCAGGTTGACCAGTTCCAGCTCGGCCTCCATGCGGAAGGCGAACAGTTTTTCGTGCGCCGCATGGAAGGCGTCGGCCAGCTGTGCGAGGCCCTGCCCGTTGGCGAAGTCGTCCTGATGCACGGCCAACGGCACTTCAAAGGCCTGGCCGTGGTAGCGCACGTCGGCTTCGCAGCGCAGCTCGATGTCCTCGGCGGCGACACCATCGCCCATTAGCTTGCCCTTGACCTGATCAAGCATCTGCCCGAGCAGTTCGGCGATCTGTGCGTCCTCCGAAGCGGAGAAGCGCCGTGAATAGGAGCGTGCGGTTTCCGTTCGCATCCGTGTGGTGGCATCGCCCAAGGCGCAGAGCACGCCGGGAGACACCGGCGAAACCGCCGGCCAGGCGCCAGAGAGCTTGCTCACCGCGTTGACGTGCAACGGGCCGGCACCGCCAAAGCCCATCAGAGCGAAATCACGGGGGTCATAGCCCTGCTGCACGGAGATCATGCGCAGCGCACCGAACATGTTCTCGTTGACAATATCGATGATCCCGCGCGCTGCTTCGTATACATCCACGCCCAGAGCTTCGGCGACCTTCGCCACCGCAGCATGAGCGGCTTCGCGGTCGAGCTTGAAGGCGCCCCCCAGAAGGTTTTCCGGTAAGTAGCCCAGTACCACGTTGGCATCGGTCACCGTCGCCTCGGTGCCACCACGGCTATAGCACACCGGCCCAGGCACCGCGCCGGCGGACTCCGGGCCGACGCGAAGAGCACGGGTCAGCTCGGGAACGCGGGCAATCGAGCCGCCGCCTGCACCGACAGTCTTCACATCCAGAGCAGAAACCCGCACCGCTAGGTGCCCCACTTCGGTGGTACGTGCCAGGCGCGGCTCAAGGTTCTCGATGAGTGCCACATCGGTGGAGGTGCCGCCGACATCCAGGGTCAGGATGTTCTTCAACCCGGCGTTGCCCGCCACCCAGAGAGCGCCAGTGACACCGCCCGCCGGCCCGGACATTAGCAACGATACCGGATAGTCCTCGGCAGCCTCCGAGGACATCAAGCCGCCATCAGAACGTAACAGGGCAAACTGCGCGCCCATACCGAGGGCTTTCAGCTGTGCCCGCAGGTTGCGGATATAGCGCCCGACCACCGGTCGCACACTGGCGTTGGCCACGGTGGTCAATGTGCGCTCGTACTCCTGCATTTCCGGCAGGACCTGGTGCGACAGCGACACCGGCACCCCCGGCAAAATCTCTGCCGCCAGTTCGCCAACACGCAGTTCATGGGCGCCGTTGACGTAGGCGTTGATCAGCGACACGGTCAGAGCCTCGACCTTTCGCGTCTTGAGCACCTCGAGCTGGGCGCGGATGTTCGCCTCGTCCAGCGGCCGTACCTGTTTCCCGTCGGCGCCCATGCGACCGAGCACTTCGACCGTATCTTCCAGTGCCGCCAAAGGTTCTGGCTTGGGCCAGACGATCCACGCCGCCAGGCCGCCTGGCACCAGCGAACGGGCGATCTGCATCACCTGCCGATAGCCCTCGGTGACCATCAGGCCAACCCGCGAGCCCTTGCCTTCGAGCACCGCGTTGGTGGCTACGGTCGTGCCATGCAAAAACACCTCGATCGCCGACGGCTGAATCTCGGCCTTGTCGCAGATCGCCTTGACGCCAGTGACGATGCCCTCGGAAGAGTCATGTGGGGTCGAAGGCGTCTTGTGCCGCCAAAATCGCCCATCCGCGTCGTCGAACAGCAGCAGGTCCGTGAAGGTCCCGCCAACATCTACACCCAATCGATATGCCATGTTGAATCCGCCAGCTTGGTCTTGTTCGTGGCCTCATCTTGCAAGCCCGACGCGGCCCCGGCGAATGCAGCTGCGGCTTTATCCGCTGTTCGGTTTTCTGCCTTGGCGGGCGGCTGAAACCGGCAAATTGCAAATAAAAAAAGCCCGGGATATCCCGGGCAAAATGGTGGAGCAGGAGAACTTCAGCTCAGCGTCTGGCTACGTTCGCGTTCAACCGCCTCGCGGAATCTGGGCAGCAGCAAGGTAAAGCACAGGGCCGCAAGCAACGCTCCGCTCACCCCGACGATCGCCGCCGAATAGCCGACCGCGGCCTTGTCCTGGAACACATAATCGGTCAACACACCGGTCATGGTCGGGCCCACGGTCAGGCCGACGATATTGATCCCCAACAGATAGAACGCCGAGATCATCGCCCGCTGGCCGTTCGGCGTGATCAGTTGCAAGGCGGCCGGCCCAGCGCCGTAGGCGAACGCACCGAAGAACAAGATCACCGACAGCACCAACGATGCCAACCAGACATTGGGCATGAACGGGAACAGGGCCAGCGGCAGCAGCAGGCCGAAACCGGCGATGCAGGCCACGCGCACCGTACCGTCGACTTTGCCGCGCTGTTGCAGGCGATCGGCGAGCAGGCTGCCGGTGATCAGGCCGGCCGAGCAGAACACCATCATCAGGATGCCGACCGTATAGGCGCCCTGTGCCGGCGTCAGACCCAGGACCCGGGAGAGAAACGGTCGGGCCCAGAGCAAGGTTACGTTGAACGGGATGGACAGCATGGCAAAACCGCAGAAATGCAGGAGGTACGCCGGGCAGTGGCGCATGAACTGCTGGCGGAAGGTCGGCCCGCAACGCTTGCCGTCCTCGAGCACGGCCTTATCTGAGCGGCGCTTGGGCTCTGCCACGGTAAGCGCCAGCAAGGCTACGAACAGCCCCGGCAAACCGACCACGATGAATACCAATTGCCAGGAACGGATCTCGCCCAGCAGCGGTACGATCACCGTCGGCGAAGCACCCACCGCCTGGACCACAAGGCCGCCAATCAACAGCGCAAGCCCGCCACCGAAGAACATTGCCACCGAGTAGGCGCCGAGGGCGAAACTGCGTTTGTTCGGCGGGAAGTAATCGCCGATCAACGAGTAGCTGGCCGGCGACAGGCCGGCCTCGCCGATTCCCACACCGACACGGGCGGCGAACAACTGGCCGAACGTCTTGGTCAGCCCGCACGTGGCGGTGGCCAGGCTCCAGAAGGTGATGCTCGCGGCGATCAGTTTCTTGCGGCTGACTCGGTCGGCTACATAGCCCAACGGTACCCCCAGACCGACGTAGAAGATCACGAAGGCCAAGCCGTGCAACAGCGCCAACTGGCTATCGTTGATCTGCAGGTCTCGCTGGATCGGCTCGACCAGGATGGTCAGGATCACCCGATCGACATAGGAGAATGTATAGGCGATGAACAGCACCGCCACGGCATACCAGCCGCTTTTCACGCTGGGCCAGTCCGCTTCTTCGCTCGCTCGGGTTGGCACGGCTAGCTCTTCTTTTATTGTCATTTTCAACAGCCTCGTTGGGTTCGCAGAAGGAAGATGGCCGGCATGGCCATCGGTCACTGGCAGAACGCATAATCGTGGCCCCCGTAAGAACCACAATGCTCTTGTTATTGTTTTACAAAGGCCTGTCACTGTGCCGCGTACCACTCCCTGAGTACTGTCTTGAGCACCTTACCGTTGGCATTGCGCGGCAAGGCCTCGATGCTGACGAAGGTCTTCGGCACTTTGTACGGTGCCAGCTGGCTGCGACAGAATCGCTCCAACGCCTCGTTGTCGAGCGACGCGCCAGGCGCGAGCACGAGGCACGCCGCGAGCAACTCGCCCCACTGAGCATCCGGGACGCCAATCACCGCCGATTCCACCAGCCCGGGATACTCGTCGAGCACCTGCTCCACTTCACGCGGATAGATGTTGATGCCGCCGCTGATGACCATGTCCTTCTTGCGGTCGACGATGTACAAGTAGCCCTCGTCGTCACGCAGCGCCATGTCACCGACGCTGACCCAGCCGTCGCGGAAGGCGTCCTCTGTCGCCTGAGGCTTGCCCCAGTAGCCGCTGAACAGGAATGGCGAGAGACTGAACAGCTCGCCGACTTCGCCGGGGCCGACTTCGTTGCCCTGTTCGTCCAGCAGGCGTACCGTATTGGCGACAAAGGGCTGGCCGACGCAGTTGACCTTGCGCAGCTGATCCTGGGGCCGCAGGTTGGTGACGATACCCGCCTCGGTGGAACCATAGGTTTCGTGCAGCAGGCCGTCGCCGAAGTAGCTGACGATGCGCTCCTTGATACTCTGCGGCAGCGGCGCGGCGTTGGCGATGATGCCGCGCAGGCGATTGCCACGGTAGCCTTCGAGCACTTCGGCGGGTAGTGAGAAGATCGCGTGATAGTGAGTCGGCACGGTAAACATGCCGGTTACCCGCCCAGAATGCACAGCGGCGAGCACCGCCTCGGCGTCGAACTTCTCCATGATCTCGGTGGTGCCGCCGACGAACACGCAGGCCATGGCATAGGCCAGGCCGGCACCATGGCACATCGGCGCGAAGGCGAGGAAATGGTCGTCCGGCGAGAAGATTCCGTACTCTGCAGCATAGGCCAGGAAGCCCATGGCCCGCGAGCGGTGCGATAGCATCACGCCCTTTGGCTTGCCAGTGGTGCCGGAGGTGTAGGGAATCGAAAAGCTGTCCCATTCGTTAACGGGGCGCTGCACGAAATGCGCCGAAGCCGATGCCTTGAAGGCACGATAAGGCTCGCCCAGCTCGATGACATGCTCAACCGTTTCGAACAAACTGCGCTCGATGCCGCCGAGGCAGGTAGCCTGGACGAACAGCACCCGTACTTGGGCATCGTTGCAGATATCCGCCAGTTCCTTGCCCGTCAGCTTGGGATTGGGCGTGACCACCGCCGCGCCCAGGTCGGAAACCCCGGCAACAATTTCGATGTAGTCCAGACAGTTGAAGGCGATGATCGCCGCGTTCTGCCCCGACCGCAGGCCGAGACTCTCGACGGCATTGGCAACTTGATTCATCCCTTCGACCAAAGCCTGATACGAGCGTGTTTCCCCGCTGCAGATCAGCGCGGTCTTGTCCGGCTGGCGCGCCGCCGCGCTGCGAATACCGCTGGATACGGTCAGCGCGCGAAAGCCGGGCGGCAGGCCGAGAGCTTGCATGTCGGCGCCGCTCATAGTTTGAACACCTTCATGGCGGTATCGCGCATGATCTTCTGCATTGCCCCAGGGCGGAAGTCGTGATCGCGCATTTCAGCGACCGCGCGTTCCGGATCGATCACCGGCCAGTCGGTGCCGAACATCACTTTGTCCTGGCCGTAGCTGTCCATGTAGTGAACCAGGCTTGGCGACAGGTACTTGGGTGCATAGGCATCGATGCCGATATAGACATTGGCGTGTTTCCAGGCCATGGCGATCATCTCGTCGGTCCACGGCACGCCGATATGAATGCCGAGCAGGCGCAGCTCCGGGAAGTCGATGGCGATCTGATCCAGCAGGATTGGCCGTGCCACGCTCGGCAGGCGCACGTCCTTCTGGTAGATCAGGTTCTGCCCGACTTGCATCATCAGCGGTATATCGAGTTCGCAGCACTTGGCGTAGTAGGGATAGTAGAGCGCCTGGTCGGGAGCCAGCTTGAACCAGTGCGGGTACAGGTGGGCACCGACGAAGCCGAGGTCGTTGACCGCATGCTCCAGGTCGCGCAGACCTTGCATGCCACGGAACGGATCGACCCCGGCCAGTCCGGAAAAGCGGTCCGGGTGCTTGCGGCACCACTGAGCGACCTGCTCGTAGGGGATCTCGAACGAGCCCTTCATGCGCTGGTCACCCGCCCGCACCGCGATCAGCAGCGAACGCTCAACTCCGGCGCGGTCCATTTTCTTCAGGTAGTCATCGATGCTGACGCCACCCTTCATCGACTCAGGCATGCGCACCTGGGTGGTGAAGTTTTCGTCGAAGCCTGTCTGCTGGTTGCGAACCTCCTCGGGGGTAAAGAGATTCACGACGATATCAATGTAACCACTCATTGTTGTTGAACTCCTGGCGATGATCCACGTTCACTGAAATCAGTTCGGGATCATCATGCAGAGCCATCGGCCCACCCCGTCAGCACAACCTTTGCGGTTATCCGTAGCGCGGTTATTTGCCCCGCAAAGCGCGCGCTTTATCCATCTGCCGGACAAATCCGCGGCACGGATTGCCGATTGGCCGCGCAGGCTGCACAACGTAGGTTCCCTTACTCGAAGCAGGAAAAATTCATGGACAGCTCGCAACCACTGCATGCCGATTACCAGCGCGCCGGATTCGGCGCCTCCCTGCCCATCGGCAAGACACCTGCGCTGCTGGTGGTCGATGTGGTCCAGGCCTATCTTGTGGAAGGCAGCCCGCTGTATGCGCCACCTTTCGAGGTGGCACTCAGGAGCAACGAACGACTGGTGGCGGCGGCACGTGCCCGTGGCATTCCGGTGATCTTCACCGGCGTGCGCTACGGCGCGCACGGGCTGGATGGCGGGCTGTTCTTTCGAAAGGTGCCGGCGCTGGCCTGCTTCCTCGAAGGCTCGGAGCTGGGCAAGTTCCCGCCCAGCCTGCAACCAGAGCCGCAAGAGGTGGTGGTGATCAAGCAGTACGCCTCCAGCTTCTTCGGCACCTCGCTGGTGGCAACCCTGAACAGCATGGGTATCGACAGCCTGCTGATCACCGGTTTTTCCACCTCGGGCTGCGTGCGCGCCACGGCCCTCGATGCCCTACAGCACGGGTTTACCCCGTTCGTGGTCAGCGATGCCTGCGGTGATCGCAGCGCAGCGCCGCATGATAGCAATCTGTTCGACCTGCAGGCCAAGTATGCCGATGTGATCAGCGAGGCGCAGGCCATCGCCCACCTCGACGCGCTAGCGGGCTGAGGCTCATGCGCGGGCATCGCCGAGTGCCTGGGCGATGTCCCAGGCACAATCCTGCAACGGCCCGGCACAGGTCTGTATGGCCTGCTCGACGCTGAGGTCATCGGCTAAATAGCTCAGGGTCAGCTGGCCCTGCTCGAAGCCCTCCAGCAGGATCGGCGCCGACAGCGAGGAGGTGCGCCCGGGGTTGGCGGTGCATTGGCTGCGCTGGTGGGAGACGAAGCCCTGGCTGCGGATCCCCGCCGCCCAGTCGGCATCGCGGCAGCGCGCGAGCATTTCGCTGTCCCAGGCCTCTTCCTGCAGATGGTCGAGCAACTCGCCACGCTCCGCCTCGCCCAGCCAGGCCACATGCACCAGTCCCGCCGCGCATTCGAGCAATGGGAAGGTATAGCCCGGGTAGTAGTGGTTCAGCGCCAGCGACGACATGGCGTAGGTCGAGTCGCGGATGATCACCGCCTCGCCGACCCCGGTCGATACAGTGACCGGCCAGCCGAAGCGCAGGGTCAGCTCGACGATGAACGGGCGCGCCACCTTGATCAGGTTGCCGCGCTCGTTATAGCCCGACGACAGGCTCTGCACCTGGCGGGTCACGCGGTAGCGCTTGCGCGTGCTTTCGCACTCCATGAAGCCTTCATGGATCAGCGTCTGGACGATACGGAAGGTAGTCGGATACGGCAGATGGATGGCCTTGGAGATTTCCATCAGGCTCATCGAATCGTTGCGGTTCATCAGCTTCAGAACCTGGAGGCTTCGGCTCACCGTTCTGATCGGGACACCTTTTTCCATCGTTACCTCAGCGCATTGGTAAGAGAAACCGTCGCGAACGCGAATCGCTCTTGCCGGATCATGGCCCTGTATTGAAACTACGCCAGAAGCCGCAATCATGCTGCTGGCCACGATGAGCGGCAGACGGCATTGTGGCGTTTGTTCACCAGGCGGATAAACCCTCGGTGCTGCACTTTTCGTGCGGCGCTGCGAGCCCCAAAACGGGGCCCAAGGCAACATCCTGGCCGAAGGAAAACGTCACCGCACCCTCCCCACACAGCGGACGAGGCCACTCCAGAGCCATCGCCATGAGCAGCGGCAATTGCCACATTCTGGCGCAACGACGTTACGCCCGGTAACAGCGATTCGCTAGAGCCTCAGACCGAAGCTTCGTCGCCCTCTCCAAAGGCCTTTTTACAGGCCAATTCCCGGGTTTGGCGGCTCTCATAACCCGGCATGGAGCTTGCTAATTTCTAAAGCAGGATTCGCCAGTAGGCGAGCCTTTCCGACCTTGCAGCCAGCGATGTGATCATGATGGAAAGCCTCAAAGAAGAAGTGCCTATCAGAGCAGTGAGCCGCAGCCTCCATGTACTGCAGTTGATCAACCAGTACGGTCAGCTGTCGATGATGGAGATCTCGCGCCTGTCCCAGTTGCCATATCCGACCACCAGCCGCATCGTGCAGACCCTGGTCCACGAAGGCATGATCGAGTGCGAAACCTCGCGCAAGCGCTATCAGCCCACCGAACTGACCCGCACCCTGTCGGCCAGCTACGAGGACCACGGCAGCCTGCGGCAGATCGCCAAGCCCTACCTGTTGGAGCTCACCGAACGCTTCAACTGGCCCTTCATCATTTCCTGCCAGGCCGGCGGTTCGGTGGAAATCCAGGATTCCACCTACGGCACCGTCTCGACCGCCTTCAACAATTACCATCCCGGCTATCGCATTCCCCTGCTCGAATGCGCGGCCGGCCACGCCTACCTGGCCTTCGTCGACACGCCGACCCGCGACTGCCTGTTGCGCGGCTTGGAACAGAAAGGCAATCGCCACCCGGCGCTCAAGGCGTTTCAGGAGGGGCGTTATCCCGAGCGGATCCGCGAGTTCGGCTTCGCCACCTATGATCGCACCATGTGCACCGCCAACCCCGGCAAGACTTCGGCCATTTCCGTGCCACTGAGCCAGGACGGCCACCGGGTCGCGCAACTCTCGATCAGCTACATCAGCTCGGCGATGAACCTTGCCGACGCGGTGCGCCGCTTCGCTACCCCACTGCGCGACACCGCCGCGCTGATCGAGAGTGCGATGCAAGGGTTGGTGCACTGACCGCCTGGCGAACAGACCACACCTGCCGGTTTGGAGTCCCGGCGGTGCGCATGGCATGACCCTAGTGTCATCCATGCACACCAGCCGAGGGCGACCCCGATGCCTGTCAGAAATGGCTATACCGATACAGATCACGGCCAAATCCACTACCGCCATACCGCCATCCCCCACAGCCAGCGCTTGCCGGTAGTGTTCCTGCACAAGTCGGCCAGCTCATCGCGGATGTTTGAAGCATTGATGAGGGGCCTGGCGCCGGAGCATGCCACCTTCGCTCTCGACACCCCGGGGTTCGGGAATTCGTTCGATCCACCCGAAGTTACCAATCTGGGATACTACGTCGCGGTTTTCCTGCAGGCTTTGGACAGCCTGGGCATCCAGCGTTTTCACCTAGTTGGACACCACACCGGGGCCTGCGTCGGCGTGCAGATGGCTGCGCAGCAGCCTCGGCGAGTGGCCAGCCTGACACTGATGGGCCCGGCCATCCTTACTGCAGAAGAACGCGAAATCTTTCGCCAGCACTATTCCACGCCCTTCAACGCCCCTCGCGCCGACGGCAGCCACCTGCAACTGACCTGGGATTACCTGGCGCGAATGGGGGTCGGTAATTCGCTGGAACTGCACCAGCGCGAAGTGCTCGACCACCTGCGCGCGTGGCAAGGCCGGACCCAAGCCTACAACGCCGTGTGGGACCAGGACCTGTGCGAGATGTTCATGAGCATTGCTTGCCCGATGCTCGCCACCTGCGCCCCGGACGATGTGCTTTGGCCTTATTTCCGGCGCACCGCCGACTGGCGACCTGACATCGAATGCGCGGTCACCCTGGGCGCCAACTTTGAACCCGACATCGACCCCGACGGCACCCTGGCGGCGTTGCAAAGTTTCCTCAAGCGCGTCGATCCATGAATTCCCTACCAGGCGAACAGAGCGTTCCGCCTGACGAAGAACCCGCGACGACAAACTCTACGCCCCCCCGGCCCTGTGCGATGTTGCCTGCGTGGCCGGGCGGGACGATTAAATGACAGAACTCCCCCACCAGCTCTGTACCCCCGGTCACGCCAACATTCTGCATTGTGCGCCTGCCAATTCATTCAATAACAACAGGGCCTGACCAGGCCGTTTTGGAGCTACAAATGTCGAAACTCTCTCCGTTGCCGTGTGCAATCCTGGGCTGCAACCTTGCATTGCTGGCGTCAGGCAGTGCGAGTGCCGCAGGCTTTCTCGAAGACAGCAAGGCCTCGGTGACCTTGCGCAACACCTACTACAACGATGACTACCGCGAGGGGCAAGGCGTGTCCAAGCTGGAGGAATGGGGCCAGGGCTTCCAGCTCAATTACAGCTCCGGCTTCACTCAGGGCACCGTTGGCTTCGGCCTCGATGCCATCGCCCAGTGGGGTATCCGTCTGGATGGTGGCGGTCGCGCTTCGGCCACCGGGCCGGGCACTGACTTCAGCGCCAATGCCGACAGCCGACAACCGACCAACATGTTCCCGCGCAACAGCGATGGCAGCTCGGTGAACGAGTTCGGCAGCCTAAGCCCGGCAGTGAAGATGCGCATATCCAAGACGGAGCTGCGCTACGGCGTGATCGAGCCGAACATGCCGGTGCTTACCCTGATCGATGGCCGCTTGCTTCCCCAACTGTTTGAGGGCACCCAGATCACCTCGACCGACATCGACAACCTCAAACTGATCGGCGGCCAGATCGAGAAGGTCAAGGACCGGGGCTCGAGCAGCTACGACAGCATGAAGGTCAGCGGCGCACTCGGCGACAGCAACAAATTCCGATATGTCGGGGGCGACTACCAATTGGGCAAGTCGCTGACCCTGCAGTACTACTACGGCAACCTGGAAGACTTCTACAAACAGCACTTTCTCGGCGCGATCAAGACCTGGGACATAGGCCCGGGCAAGCTCAAGGCCGACCTTCGCTACTTCCACAGCCGCCCCGACGGCGCCAATGGCAAAGGCGACGCCAACTATAGCTCCAGCGGCTTCTACGGCGACGGAAAGACCCGCGGCAAGGTCGACAATGACCTATACAGCGGCCTGTTCACCTACAGCGTCGGTGGGCATGCGATCAGCCTGGGTTACCAGCAGAGTGAGGGCGAAAGCTACTTCCCGTCGATCAACCTTGGCGCCGGCAGTGGGGTGTACCTCATCACCGATGGCATGCTCGGCCGCTTCGGCGCCGCCGGCGAACATGCCTGGCAGGCCCGCTACTACTACAATTTCGCTGCCCAGGGCATTCCAGGTCTGATGGCCGGTATGCACTATACCCGCGGCGACAACATCAAGGCCAATGACTATGAGCGCAAGGAGTTCGAGCGCATAACGTTCATCAGCTACACGCTGCAAGACGGGCCATTGAAAGGTCTAGGCGCGACCATTAGCCAGTCAATGTACCGTACAAACCAAACGGGGCTGCGAGCCCAAGATGAATATAAGTTGATGGTCAAATACGAAATTCCGATTTTCTGACATATAAGTGCTTCGTTAACCGCGCTTTGCAACGGCGTCCGAAGCACGTACAGAGGATCGCCGGCGTTCTGCGAATCGCCTCCGGCGCGTCACCCAACGGGAGTTCCAGCAGCAGCGATGTTCCGACGCCCGCGCCTGTTAGATGATTGAGCCTTGCTGTTAGAGCATTTCGCACATCAGGACTGAATGGCACACATTGCTTTGCCGATCGAGGCAGCTTCCGGACTTCTTGTCGGTAGTGCGCAGTGTACGCCCGGCTCTCATAGGGGTGCGCATTCCGTAGCCGATGCAGTCGAGGAAGCCGGTGTTAATGAACATCAGACGCTCGGTGGGTTGGGCAATTCAGACCTTGGGGTTGAGCCTGGTGCGCCGGGCTTCGTCCATTATGCTCATGTTCAGGATGTTGGCCGAGATAGCCAGCATCGCTTCGACGCGGCCCAGCAACTGGTTGGTCAAAGCCACTTCGTCAAATCCATGCATCTTGGGTTTGACGAAGTAGGCGCTACCAAGCCGAGAATTGGGACGGTGCTCCAAGTCATGGATGGCCGCCAGGCTGTTGGTGACGGCATCGATAATGCCTTCGGGTACCTCCTGGCCATCGCAGTCGAGCAGCGCGGGCGTGGTCACGTGGCAGGCCCAGTTTGGACAGCAACTGAGATTCGCAGGCCGTCACCGAACCAGCCGCATTCCTTGTTCTACCGTTCACGAAATGTACATTGGTGATTCACCATCCGCTGTTGAGCAGACAATTCGTGGGGAGTATTTTTTATGGAATACTGTCTAGCCCATGGGAACTCAATGTGCTCTCGCTACTGATTGATCTTGTATTTGGTGTTGCCATGGGAGCCTTGGGAGGTTTTTTTGGGATTGGTGGTGGGCTGATAGCTATCCCAATAATGACCATCCTTTTTGATCAAACCCAGACGCTTGCCCAAGGCACTGCTCTGGTCATGATGGCGCCAAATCTCATTCTCGCCTTTTTGCGATACCAACAGCGCACGCCCTTAAATCTGTCACTGGTTTTACCGCTCGCTGGGGCTGGTCTAGTGTGTGCCGGACTAGGGGCGAAGATAGCGACCAGTATGAGTCCCCAGGTCATTCAGCTAGGCTTTGCAATTCTGATGATTTTCCTAGCAGGCTTGAATTTAGCCCGGGCCCGCCTGGTTGCGGTTTCAAAAGCCCTTACACCTTCCACCTCACCTCGTCTGGGAGCATTAGGCGGAGCCTGTGGTGCTCTGGGCGGATTTTTTGGAGTCGGCGCTTCGGTTGTCGCAGTACCCGTCTTGACCAGCGTGTTTGGGTTTACCCAGGTTGCCGCGCAAGGGATGGCCCTCTCTCTTGCTCTGCCTAGCTCGATGATTACCCTCGTCACATACGGGCTCGGGGGCCATGTGGATTGGCCGATGGGATTAGCTATGGCGTTGGGCGGCGTCTTGAGTGTCAGCTGGGGCGTGAAGTGGGCGTATCGCGCGCCAGAGAGAGTACTGTGCGGTCTGTTCTCTCTATTTTTGCTGGGCTGTTCTGCGCTACTCATCCTTCGTCATTAGCGGTCACTTCACGAAGTGTGAATCCACACTCCACTGAGCGCTAGTTGATGCATGATCTGGTATCGATATCCTGTTGTTGACACTGGTTTGCAGTGGCCGTGATGCCTTCGGGCCTGAACAATAACAAAGGGTACGTACTTGCGATGAACATCCCAAGAACGCTTTATCAGAAGCATATCGACTCCCATACCGTTTGTGAGCTGGACGATCAGGGCCATGTGCTCCTTTACATTGATCGCCAAGTCGCCAATGAGTACACCAGCCCTCAGGCTTTCAGCGGTCTGCGTGAAGCCGGTCGCAAGGTCTGGAGACCGTCAGCAACATTGTGTGTCGTAGACCACGTAAACCCGACAGCGCCAGAACGTATTTCGGAAATGCCGGACGCTGGAGGCGCTCTTCAGGTCAATTACTTTGAGCAGAACTGCCGCGATTTCGGCATCGAACTGTTCGACGTATTGGACAAGCGCCAAGGCATTGAGCACGTTGTCGCTCCCGAACAAGGCTTCATCCTGCCTGGCATGGTTGTCGCTGCCGGTGATAGTCATACCACTACCTACGGTGCGCTTGGTGCATTCGGGTTTGGCATTGGCACGTCAGAGATCGAACATCTCCTGGCTACTCAAACCCTCGTGTACAAGCGCCTCAAAACGATGCGTGTGACAGTAGAGGGGGCCCCAGGACCCGGGTTGGTATCCAAAGACATCATCATGGAACTCATCCGCCAGATCGGCGCTGCCGGTGCCACCGGATATGCCATTGAGTTCACCGGGCCGGCTATCACCGCTTTGAGTGTTGAAGCGCGGATGACCATCTGCAATATGGCAGTTGAGGCCGGTGCGCGGGGCGCCTTCATGGCTCCTGATGAAAAAGTTTTCGCCTACCTCGAAGACAAGCCACGCGCACCCAAAGGGGCCCAGTGGAACGCTGCAGTCGAAAAGTGGAAAACACTTTCTACAGATCCAGAGGCCACGTTTGATAAAGAAGTCCGGATGCATGTCGCGGATCTTCAACCGATGGTCACTTGGGGCACCAGCCCCGATCAAGCTGGCGCCATCACCGGCCTCGTCCCGGATCCAATGCAAGAGCCTGACCTCATCCTCCGTCAGGACTTACAGCGCGCACTGCGCTACATGGATTTGCAACCAGGAACTGCTCTTGAAGGCATTCAAATCAGTCACGCCTTCATCGGCTCGTGCACGAACGCCCGGATTGAGGATTTGCGCGATGCCGCGCGGGTCGTTAAGGGCCGTAAGGTCGCGGATGGTGTGCGTGCGATGATCGTCCCAGGCTCCACCTTGGTACGTGACCAGGCCGAAACTGAAGGGCTGGCACAGATCTTCCGTGATGCTGGTTTCGAATGGCGTCAATCCGGCTGCTCCATGTGCTTGGCAATGAACGATGACGTATTGAGTCCGGGGGATCGTTGTGCTTCCAGTACAAACCGTAACTTTGAAGGCCGCCAAGGTGCTGGGGCCCGCACCCACCTGATGTCCCCTGCAATGGTTGCCGCAGCCGCAGTCACCGGTCACTTGGTTGATGTACGTTCTTTGGCGTTGGAGGCTTGAGCATGGAACCTTTCAAATATGTTGAGGGCTTCGCGGCCCCAATGCTGGCAGCCAACGTCGATACCGACGTAATCATGCCTAAGCAGTTTCTGAAGGGAATCGACCGTAGCGGTTTGGACCGGGGGGTGTTCTTCGATCTGCGCTTTCTCCCTGATGGCACTCCGAACCCTGACTTTGTTCTTAACCAAGATCCGTGGAATAACGCCAAATTCTTGGTGGTCGGGCCAAACTTTGGATGTGGCTCAAGCCGTGAACATGCCGTTTGGGGTTTGAAGCAGCTTGGTGTCCGTGCCCTGATCGGTACTACTTTCGCAGGCATTTTTTATGATAACTGCCAGCGTAATGGAGTACTGACCATTCAGCTCTCGCCAGCAGAACTCAAAGAAATTGGCCAGCTTGTGAGTCAAAGCAGGAGCGCCTGCATCGCGGTTGACCTTGAGGCCCAACATATTCTGTTGGTGGGCGGTCGAGCCATTCCCTTCAATATCGATTCATTGCGTAAAGAAGCGCTGATATTGGGTCTCGATGCTATCGGTACGACTTTGCAACGTCAGGATCAGATTCGAGAGTTCGAATCCCGCCACCTTGAGAGCAACCCTTGGCTGGCGTGATAAGTCGTCAGTCTGAAGAGCGGGAGCTTTAGTTTCCCGCTTAGGAGCTACTGCAATGTTGAATGTGACAAGTCATGGTGACTGGCCCGCAGGCTACTTGATTAACCCATGTGCGCCATCGCTGAAGGATTGGCACGAAGTATTTCAAGGGATGCCATCAGCGATTGTTAGCGATTGCCTCGGTCGTAACACTGGTGGCCTCGGGTTAAAGCCCTATCATGGTCTGCGCCATCTTTGCGGCACCGCGTTAACGGTACGGGTCCGTCCTGGTGATAACCTACTCGTGCTTAAGGCCATACAGATGGCGCGCCCTGGCGATGTGTTGGTCATCGATGGTAGCGCGGACCTGAGCAGAGCTGTCATCGGCGGCATCATGCGCGCAATGGCTATCAAGGCGGGGATCTCAGGTGTCGTCATCAACGGCGCCATCCGGGACCGAGAAGAGTGGCTGGATGGAGAGCTACCGGTCTATGCGCTCGGTTATGTTCATCGAGGACCTAGTACCGATGGAGGCGGCGAAATTAATGTTCCAATCGCTTGCGCAGGTATGTTGGTAAATCCTGGTGATCTTATCGTCGGTGACGCAGACGGTGTCGTTGCAGTACGGACCGACGAACTAGCCAAAGTACACGCCCGTTGCACGGAACTGCTGGACAGAGAGGCCGACATCCTAAAAGCAGTGGCATCCGGTGAACTCGATCCGTCCAGGTTTGACGACATACTTCGTGGTAAGGGTTGCCCTATTTAAACAGAACCGCAAGCATGGTTCATTCAGCCCTGAGTCGACTGAACCATGCCTGTAAAAACTCAACACACGCTCTCAGCTTTCCTGATTCAGCTAACCTGGTGGGGTAAACAGCCCAAACATTTGCGCTTTGACTGTAATCGTGAAGCACCTGCACCAAACGACCTTGCTCCAGTAGTGGCTTCACATCCCACATCGAGCGCAATAAAAGTCCGCGATTTTTCAAAGCCCACTGCAAGACGATCTCCCCATTATTTGATGACAACTGACCGCTCACACGAACGGCTACATCCTTTTGGCCATTTCGCAGCTGCCATACACCAAAGTTATTATTTCGCTCTTTAAGAACCAAGCAGTCATGGCTGGCCAAATCCTCGATAGTCTTAGGCACGCCACGCTTTTCTAGATACTCAGGCGTAGCACAGATGACCCGACGATTAGCGACCAGCTGCCGACTGATGTGCTGGCCTGGAATGTCATCTCCAACACGTATCTCAAGATCGAAACCTTCTGCAACAATGTCTACAACACGATCAAATACATCCATGCGTACTTCGAGGTCCGGATACTCAACTGCCAGATCGGCAATCGCCGGGGCTACGTAATTACGTCCAAAACCGAAACTGCTGCAAATATGAAGGAGGCCGCGAGGAGCCTTGCGCACCTGGCTGAGGTCGCCCATGAAATCATCAATGTCATTGAGGATTCTGGTGGCCCATTGTTCCGCACGCAAACCACTTTCCGTCAGTGCAATACGCCGGGTTGATCTGTGAATGAGTTTTGTTCCAAGAGTCTCCTCTAAGATCCTGATTCGCTTACTTACATACGCTGGGGACTGC
The DNA here is from genome assembly GCF_001320205.1 of Pseudomonas sp. NBRC 111123. Lineage (NCBI taxonomy): Bacteria > Pseudomonadati > Pseudomonadota > Gammaproteobacteria > Pseudomonadales > Pseudomonadaceae > Pseudomonas > Pseudomonas sp. NBRC 111123. The sequence goes on along the minus strand of NZ_BCAZ01000027.1, from coordinate 13,854 downwards.
TGAAGCTCAGCTGCTGCACCGCCAAAGCTGGCTTTGCGGATTACCGTAAGGAAGACCCGAAGGTCCTCTGGAAGAGGGGCTTCTTCATGAATCGTGTTCATAGCGTTCATAGAACTCGTATTTTTCTACCGTTCGGGAAAGGATAGCATGTACGAAGCCTAGGAAAACCGTGAACCGGGCGGAAATTAATTCTCCTCACACAAAAATAATTGAGGACCTGCGCATGACCACCGTTACCCTTGCCTCGACCAAAAAAAGCCGACTCAGCGCTCTCTTACAATACGAAATTGGCGTCATACCCTTTCCGTATTTTCTCGGGATTTCGCTGATTGTCTTCATGTCAGCACACTTCGGATTTTTGCCGAAAACAATGATCGGCGGCTTAGCCGTGATCATGACACTTGGCATCCTCCTCGGACAGATTGGCCAGCGTCTACCCATCCTAAGGGATATCGGGGGTGGAGCAATTCTCTGCCTTTTGCTCCCCTCCATTCTTGTATTTCACGGCTTCTTCGGCAGCACCACCATTGATGCCACAAAGATGCTGATGAAAGATGCCAATTTCCTGTACTTTGTAATTGCCAGCCTTGTGGTTGGCAGTATCTTGGGCATGAACCGTACAATCCTTGTCCAAGGTATGATTCGAATGTTCATCCCCTTGATAGCAGGCACTGCCGCCGCAATCTTGGCAGGCATTGTTGTTGGCGTTTGCTTCGGCTACACCGTTCACCACACACTTTTTTACATCATCGTCCCGATTATCGGCGGCGGTATTGGTGAAGGCATTTTGCCGCTTTCGCTCGCCTATGCGCACATATTGGGTGGCGCTCCTGAACAGTTTGTCGCGCAGCTCGTTCCAGCCGCAGTCGTAGGCAACATTGCTGCAATTATCTGCGCAGGCGTACTCGCTAGACTGGCTGTTCGCAAACCGCACCTCAGTGGCGAAGGTATGCTCATTCGAGCCAAAGACGAAAACGACAAGTTCAAGGTAGAAGAAGAGGACGACAAAGAAATAGACTTTCGTTACATGGGCGCTGGCGTTCTCCTAATCTGCTCGTTTTTTGTCCTGGGTGGTCTATTGGAAAAGCTAGTGCATATTCCAGGCCCAGTCATGATGATCGTGGTTGCGGTACTGTTTAAATATCTGCGAGTTTTGCCAGATCGCTTGGAAAAAGGTAGCAAGAAATTCTACAAACTGGTTTCAACGGCGTTCATCTGGCCAACCATGATTGGCCTAGGAATGCTCTATGTGCCACTGGAGAGCGTTGCAAGTGTGTTTTCGTTTGGCTATGTGATGGTCTGTGTCTCGGTAGTTATATCGATGGCACTGGCTGGTTTCCTGGTAGGCAACCTGCTGAAAATGTATCCCATCGAGTCAGCCATCGTGACGAGCTGCCACAGTGGTCTGGGTGGTACAGGTGATGTTGCAATCCTTTCTGCTTGCAACCGAATGTCCCTGATGCCTTTTGCACAGATTTCGACCCGTATCGGTGGGGCTGCGACCGTCATCGGCGCTACGATCCTCCTGGGGTTCTGGCACTGATCGAGAGCGCCCGGGTTCGCTAAGTTCTCGAATACGTCTTCGCTCCCCTCCAGCTTCCCCCTTTGCCACGCACTCGGGGGGGAGAAAGATGGGAGCATTTTTGCTGCTTTGAGTCTAGGGTGAATCATTCGCTGCTAGTCAGCCAACTGGCACGCCTGCAAGGCTTGGTCGAGCAGGGGTCATCCGACAGTCCAATTCCTCAATGATGGATCAAGCTTGGCGCAGAGTCGTCCCACCTCACGCGAGCGACAGTGTGTGCATCAGCGCATGCTTTACTTTCTGCTCCCAGCATCGGCCTACCAGCTTAATTTCCAAAGAGGCTAGTTCTGCATTCTTTCCTGGCTTTCCATTTTCACCATCAAGAGACATGATTGACTTGGCCTTCAATTGCTCGTGACGCTTTCTTTCATCCTTGAGGTCTTTGAGTCGATCAAGCTGATCCTTCTCGGCCTTGCCTAATGTAAATACTCCCTGAAATTCTTTGGAATCTGTGAAGTTGGCGGTAATGAAGTCATTGTTGTAGATCATCGCTGGCACTGGCGTATTTCGGAGCCAAGTGATGCTGGAGTCTCCTGAGATGCCTGGCTTATAAATGAGCCGGCTGATTGTGGTCTTGCCAGCTCCATTCGCCCCATAAATGAAGTTGACCGGCTTGAGGTTGATCACTTCAGGTTTGACAGCGCTATAGGTGGCGATGTTGGACAGACTAATCGACTCGATCATGGCGGGGCATCCCAGCATGCCGGGGCACTTAGGTGGCCCGTGCTTAGTGAAAATCTATAAGGTTTAGGCGATGGAATAACTGCCTAACCGTTGTCCGACCGCATGATGGCGATTGGCCGCATAAGCCTAGACGGCGTGGAGGGTTACGTTTACACACCTCCCCTAAATACAGAAGCGCATGACCAGGCGTTTATCTTGCTGCTGCTCCACGCGGGGCGCTCCAACTTGCATCAGTTACTAAGGCGGCGATTGTAGCGCAGCTCAGCGCTTGGCGCGCACTTCCTCGACGCCGCGGTTGGCCAACTGGTCGGCACGTTCGTTACCGGGGTGGCCGATATGCCCACGCACCCACTTCCAGGTGACCTTGTGGCGGTTGACCTGCTCGTCGAGCAACTGCCACAGGTCGGCGTTCTTCACCGGCTCCTTGGCGGCTGTCTTCCAACCGCGTTTCTTCCAGTTGACCATCCACTCGTTGATGCCCTTCATCACGTACTGCGAGTCAGTGGTGAGCACCACCTCGCATTCACGCTTGAGCGCCATCAGCCCCTGGATCGCCGCCATCAGCTCCATGCGGTTGTTGGTGGTTTCGCGTTCGCCGCCCCACAGTTCCTTCTCGACGCCCTTGAAGACCAGCAGGACGCCCCAGCCACCTGGGCCAGGGTTGCCCTTGCAGGCGCCATCGGTATACATCTCGACGCTATCGCTCATGTACCACTCATGTTCAGTGCTTTTCGGCATCCGGATTGGCAGCGTTGCGGTTGACCTTGGCCAACGGCAACGGCAGCAGCTTGCCCATCGGCTCGCGACGCACCTGGCGCAACGGCCGCAGGCCGACCACCATCTTGCGCGCCACCAGCAGGTAGACCCCGCCGCCGGCGCTCTGCCAGCCTCCCGCCATCCGTTCCCAGCCTGCCAGGCGTTGCTGCCAGGCCGGCGAAGTGAGCGGCGGACGATAGCACCCGAAGCGGCGTTTCTCCAGCGCGAAGCCCAGCAGGTTGAGCCAGTCGCCCACCCGCGACGGCGAGATGCAGCGCGCCTTGCGCAGGGCGCCATGGCTGAAGAAATGGCGCATGCCCCAGCCGCTCCAGGGGTTGATACCGACGATCAGCAGGTGCCCGCCCGGGCGCACCGCGCTGGCCGCCTCACGCAGCAGGCCATGGGGCGACAGGCTGAAGTCCAGGCCATGCTGCAGCACCACCACGTCGGCGGCATGCTCGCTCAACGGCCAGGCCTGCTCCTCGCAGACGATCTCCACCCCCGGCAGCGGTGCGCCAAGGCGCACGTTACGCTGCACCTGGGGCGCGCTGGGCGGTGCCTCGGCACAGGGCCCATAGTGCACGAGGTAGCCACCGAAGAAGCGCCCGAGCTCTTCTTCCAGCAGTTTTTCCTCCTCCTTCAACATCAGCTGGCCGAGTGGGCCGTTGAACCACTCACGGGCCAGGCTGATCAGTTCGACCCATTCCGGGTCGGCCTGAGCAAAGGCTTGGTCAGTCATTGCGCTCTCCCTCGAAGGTTCTCGCACCGCGCCATCGCGGCTAAGATGGCCTCATGTGCCACGCCTGGCGATACGGATCCGCACCATGATACAGATCGACGCTCTTCCCGCTTTCTCCGACAACTACATCTGGTTGTTACAGGATACTGCCAAACGCCGCTGCGCGGTGGTCGACCCCGGGGATGCCGGCCCGGTGGAGGCCTGGTTGGCCGCCAACCCCGGCTGGGTACTGGACACCATCATGGTGACTCACCACCACCATGACCATGTCGGCGGGGTCGAACGCCTCAAACAGAAGACCGGTGCCCGCGTTTGTGGCCCGGCCCGGGAGCAGATCCCGGCCCGCGACCTGGCGCTGGACGAAGGCGACCCGGTCAGCGTGCTGGGCGTGAACTTCCAGGTGCTCGCCGTGCCGGGCCACACGCTCGGGCACATTGCCTATTACAGCGATCAGCCAGCAACACCGTTGCTGTTCTGTGGCGACACCCTGTTCGCCGCCGGTTGCGGGCGCATGTTCGAAGGCACGCCGCAGCAGATGCAGCCTGCCCTCGCCCGCCTGGCCGCGCTGCCGGAGCAGACCGAAGTCTACTGCACCCATGAATACACCTTGAGCAACCTGCGTTTCGCCAAGGCCGTGGAGCCCACCAACCTGCACGTTCAGCAGCGGTTCGAAGACGTTAGTCGTTTGCGCGCCGAAAATCGCATCACATTGCCATCAACCATCGGTCTCGAGCGCCTGACCAACCCTTTCCTGCGTACCGCTGAAACATTAGTTAAACAAAAAGCAGACGAATGGAAGGGACATCCAAACGACTCGCAGGTCACTGTTTTTGCTGCTTTGAGGTCTTGGAAGGACGCCTTCTGATAACCTCAAGATATATCGCAGCGGGATGTCAACGGTTGACCCAGGCGGGAGCGGTTTCTAGAATCGCCGAAATTTTTCGCCCGGATACCTGTGTCAGCCGATGTCTTCCCGTAGCCGCAGAACCGCTCATTCAGTCGCCCTGACGCGTCTGGCCCAAATCAGTGCGCTGGCGCTGGCCGCCACCCTGGTGGGCTGCCAGAGCACCCGTCAGCTCGACGAAGCCGATAGCGTTCGCGCGCACAGCTACCAGGCACGGATCAAGCACAAGCCCTCGCCGCTGGCGGTCAAGCCTGCCGAACCGCCGCAGGATGTGTGGGAGCGCATGCGCCAGGGCTTCGCCCTGCAGGACAACATCGACGTCAACCCGCGCATCGAGCAGCAACGCCTGTGGTTCGCCAGCAACCCGACGTTCATCGAAAGCGCTGGCGAACGCGGCAGCCTTTACCTGCACTACATTGTCGAGCGTCTTGAAGAGCGCGACATGCCACTGGAGCTGGCCCTTCTGCCGGCCATCGAAAGCGCCTATAACCCGATGGCGTACTCGCGTGCCAGCGCTGCGGGCATGTGGCAGTTCATGCCGGCAACGGGGCGTCACTTCAACCTGCGCCAGACCAACTTTTACGACGGCCGCCGCGACATCACCGCGTCGACCAACGCCGCGCTGGACTACCTGACCCGCCTGCACGACATGTTCAACGGCGACTGGCTGCTGGCCCTGGCTGCCTACAATGCCGGCGAAGGCACCGTCAGCCGGGCCATCGAGCGCAACGAGAAACTCGGCCTGCCCACCGATTACTGGAACCTGCCGCTGCCGCAGGAAACCCGTGACTACGTGCCCAAGCTGCTGGCCCTGTCGCAGGTGGTCTCCACGCCCGAAGCCTATGGCGTGAACCTCAACCCGATCGCCAACGAGCCGTACTTCGAAGCGGTGGCCATCAACGACCGCCTCGACCTGTCGCGGGTCGCCGCCTTCGCCAACATAGACGAAGACGAACTGATTCAGCTCAACCCGGCCTTCAAGAAGCGCATGACCGTGGATGGCCCCAAGCAGCTGCTGGTGCCCACCGCCAAGGCGCAACTGCTCAGCGACAGCCTGTCCAACCTCAAGCCTGAGCAGTTGGTCAGCCTGCAGCCGAACAAGGCCGTGTTCGCCGCCGCCGTGGCTGAAGCCAAGGGGCCGGCAGCGCGCAGCTACAGGGTCAAGCGTGGCGACAGCCTGAGCAGTATCGCCAAGGCAAACCGTGTTGCGGTCAAGGACATCCAGCGCTGGAACAAGCTGCCGGGCAACCGCGTCAAGGCCGGCCAGGTCCTGGCGCTGCGCGGTGGCAACGCACCGAGCGCTGCGGGCAACCGCGTAGCGGCCTCCGGCCAGCGTTCCACCCAGTACAAGGTGCGCAAGGGTGATTCTCTGTATCTTGTAGCCAAACGTTTCAATGTCGAAATGCAGCACCTCAAGCGCTGGAACCCACGCAGCGGGCATGCGCTCAAGCCAGGCCAGACCCTGACCGTCTACCTCTCCCACTGATATCAGCCTCGCCCCACGGCCTTTGTGGGAGCGGCCTTGCCGGGGCGCCGGACCGGTCGGAAAGGGCTGCGAAGCGGCCCCAGAATTCAGCAGCGTCGCACAGATTGTTGGGGCCGCTTCGCAGCCCTTTCGCGACGCAAGGCTGCTCCTACAAGATCAAGCATTTCATAGCCTGCTGACTCTCTCTTTTTCCATACCCGACAAGCTGTTACTGTACCCCGACCAAAGCCCAACGCCTCTGGATCGGATGCCGACTTGATACGTCCCCTCCTGCTGTCACTCAGCCTGGCCTTGAGCTTCCCCGCCGTCGCGATGGTGAGCGAAAGCCACGGATACGCGCAGTTCGGCACGCTCAAGTACCCAGCCACATTCACCCACTTCGACTGGGTCAACCCGCAAGCGCCCAAGGGCGGTACCTTGCGGGCCATGGCATTCGGCACCTTCGACACGCTCAACCCGTACACCTTCAAGGGCACCAGCCCGGTCACCACGCCAAACTTCCTGCAATATGGCGTCAGCGAGCTGAACGAAACGCTGATGGTCGGCACCGGTCAGTACGACCCCTCCGGTGACGAGCCCACCTCCAGCTACGGCCTGATCGCCCGCTCGGTGGAGTACAGCGAAGACCGCAGTTGGGTGGTGTTCAACCTGCGCCCGGAGGCGCGCTGGCATGACGGCACGCCCATCACCGCCGCCGACGTGGCGTTCTCGTACCGTACCCTGCTCAAGCAAGGCCACCCGATCTACCGCACCAACCTGCAGGAAGTGCAGCGCGTCGACATCCTCGGCCCGCTGCGTATCCGCTTCGTCTTCAAGCGTGCCGGCAACCCGCTGCTGATCCTGCGCCTGGGTGAAATGCCAGTATTGCCCAAGCACTACTGGCAAAAGCGCGACTTCGAGGCCACCACCTTCGAACCGCCGCTGGGCAGCGGGCCGTATCGCATCACGCAGGTGGAGCCCGGCCGGCGCCTGGTTTTCGAGCGGGTGAAGAACTACTGGGGCAAGGACCTGGCGGTGAACCGCGGCAAGTACAACTTCAACCGCGTCGAATTCGAGTTCTATCGCGATGCCACCGTGGCCTTCGAAGCGTTCAAGGCTGGCGAATTCGACATCTATATCGAGCACCAGGCGAAAAACTGGGCCAACGGTTACAACTTCCCGGCCGTGCGCCGTGGCGAGGTGATCAAGGCACAGATCCCACACCGCATCCCAACCCAGACCCAAGGTCTGTTCATGAACAGCCGCCGGGCGACTTTCAGCGACCCCAGGGTTCGCCAGGCGCTGGGCCTGATGCTCGACTTCGAGTGGACCAACCGCGCGCTTTTCAGCAGCGCCTACCGCCGTGCGACAAGCTACTACCCCAACAGCGAGTTCGCCGCCAGTGGCGTGCCTACCGGCAAGGAATGGCTGCTGCTGGCACCATGGCGCGACCAGCTGCCCGACAAGCTGTTCACCCAGCCCTACCAGGTCAGCCACACCGATGGGCGCGGCATTGGCCGCCAGACCCTGCGCCAAGCCCTGGGCCTGCTCAACCAGGCTGGCTGGAAGCTCGACGGCCAGCGCCTGGTCAACGCCAAGGGCCAGCCGATGCGCATGGAACTGCTGCTGGTGAACCCAAGCCTCGAACGCATCCTGCAACCTTATGTCGAAAACCTGGCCAGCATCGGCATCGACGCGCGCTTGCGCACCGTGGACCGTGCCCAGTACAAACAGCGCCTGGACCAGTTCGACTTCGACATGATCCTGATGACCCTGAACCAGACCTTGAGCCCGGGCCTCGAGCAATGGCTGTACTTCCATTCCAGCCAGGCCGCGACCAAGGGCAGCAAGAACTATGCTGGGGTCAAGGACCCGGTAGTCGACCACCTGCTCGACACCCTGCTGGCCGCGCGCACCCGCGACGACCAGGTCGCCGCCGCCCGCGCCCTGGACCGCGTGCTCTCATGGCAGTACTACATGATCCCCAACTGGTACCTCGACAATCACCGCCTGGCCTACCGCAACCGGTTCGCCTTCGTCACCACGCCGCCCTACACCCTCGGGCTGAATACCTGGTGGATAAAGCCTTCGGAGAAAGCCAAATGACGCCGACGCATCGCCTGGCCTGCAGCCTGCTGTTCGCCTGCCTGAGCCTGCCCGCGCTGGCCGCGCCGCAGCACGCGCTGACCTTGTACGACGAGCCGCCGAAATACCCGGCCGACTTCAAGCACTTCGACTATGTGAACCCCGACGCGCCCAAGGGCGGCACCTTCCGCCAGTCCAGCTTCGGTGGTTTCGACAGCCTCAACCCGTTCATCAACAAGGGCGTGTCGGCCGACAACCTCAACATCATCTACGACACCCTGATGCGCCAGAGCCAGGATGAGCCGTTCACCGAGTACGGCTTGGTCGCCGGCAAGATCGAGAAGGCCCCGGACAACAGCTGGGTGCGTTTCTACCTGCGCCCCGAAGCGCGCTTCCACGACGGCCACCCGATGCGCGCCGACGACGTGGTGTTCACCTTCAATGCCCTGATCAAGGACGGCGCACCGCTGTACCGCCAGTACTACGGCGACGTTGCCGAGGTGGTCGCCGAAGACCCGCTGCGGGTACTGTTCAAGTTCAAGCACAAGAACAACCGCGAGCTGCCGCTGATTCTTGGCCAACTGCCGGTACTGCCCAAGCACTGGTACGAAAACCGCGAGTTCAACCGCGGCAACCTGGAAATCCCGCTAGGCAGCGGCCCGTACAAGGTTGCCGAGGTCAAGGCCGGCCGCACCATCCGCTACGAGCGGGTCAAGGACTACTGGGCCAAGGACCTGCCGATCAACCGCGGCTTCTACAATTTCGATGCCATGACCTTCGATTCCTATCGCGACACCGCCGTCGCCCTGGAAGCTTTGAAAGCTGGCGCCTTCGACTACGCGCTGGAGGTCAGCGCGAAGAACTGGGCCACTGCCTACAACGTGCCGGCCGTGCGTGAAGGCCGCCTGATCAAGGAAGAGCTGCCCAACGGCAACCCGACCGGGATGCAGGGCTTCGTCTTCAACATCCGCCGCCCGCTGTTCCAGGACGTGCGCGTGCGCGAGGCGCTGAGCCAGTTGCTGGACTACGAATGGACCAACAAGCAGCTGTTCAATGGCGCCTACACCCGCACCGGCAGCTACTTCGAGAACTCGGAAATGGCCGCCCATGGCCTGCCCGGCGCCAATGAACTGAAGATCCTCGAACCGCTGCGCGGCAAGATTCCCGATCAGGCCTTCAACGAGGCCTTCCACAACCCGGTCAGCGATGCCAGCGGCATGATCCGCGAGCAACAGCGCAAGGCCTACAAGCTGCTGCAGGAAGCCGGCTGGAAGATCGTCGACGACAAGATGGTCGACGCCCAGGGCAAGCCGGTGGTGATCGAGTTCCTGCTGGCGCAGACCGAGTTCGAACGCATCCTGCTGCCGTTCAAGCGCAACCTTGCCGACCTGGGCATCGACCTGAACATCCGCCGTGTCGACGTCTCGCAGTACATCACCCGCCTGCGCTCGCGTGACTACGACATGATCGTCAGCGGCTTCCCGCAGTCCAACTCCCCGGGCAACGAGCAACGCGAGTACTGGAGCAGCAGCGCGGCCGACAACCCCGGCAGCCGCAACTTCATCGGCCTGCGCGACCCGGCTATCGACCAACTGGTGGAAGCGCTGATCAACGCCGACTCTCGCCAGAGCCTGATCGACCATTGCCGGGCGCTGGACCGCGTGCTGCTGTGGGGCTACTACGTGATCCCCAACTGGCACATCAAGACCTGGCGCGTGGCCTACTGGAACCACATCGGCCACCCCAAGGTATCGCCGAAGTACGACGTCGGCATCGACACCTGGTGGATCAAGCCCGACGTGACCCCAGCGGTCACCGAAGCCCCAACGGACGAGGCCAACTGACATGCTGGCCTATATCCTGCGCCGCCTGCTGCTGATCATCCCGACCCTGTTCGGCATTCTGATCATCAACTTCATCATCGTCCAGGCCGCCCCCGGCGGCCCGGTGGAACAGATGATCGCCAAGCTCGAAGGCTTCGAGGGCGCCACCAGCCGCATCGCCGGCGGCGGCGCCGAGGTCTCGGTGGCTGGCTCCAACTACCGCGGTGCCCAAGGCCTGGACCCGGCCTTGATCGCCGAGATCGAGCACATGTACGGCTTCGACAAGTCGGCGCCCGAACGCCTTTGGATCATGATCAAGAACTACGCCACGCTGGACTTCGGCGACAGCTTCTTCCGCGACGCCAAGGTCATCGACCTGATCGCCGAAAAGATGCCGGTGTCGATCTCGCTGGGGCTGTGGAGCACGCTGATCATGTACCTGGTATCGATCCCGCTGGGGATCGCCAAAGCGGTACGACACGGCAGCCACTTCGACGTCTGGACCAGCTCGGCGATCATCGTCGGCTACGCCATCCCGGCGTTCCTGTTCGCCATCCTGCTGATCGTGCTGTTCGCCGGCGGCAGCTACTTCGACTGGTTCCCGCTACGCGGCCTGACCTCCAACAACTTCGACGAGCTCTCCACCACGGGCAAGGTGCTGGACTACTTCTGGCACCTGGTGTTGCCGATCACCGCGCTGGTGATCGGCAACTTCGCCACCATGACCCTGCTGACCAAGAACAGCTTCCTCGACGAGATCAACAAGCAGTACGTAGTCACCGCCAAGGCCAAGGGCCTGAGCCGGCCGCGGGTGCTGTACGGGCATGTGTTCCGCAACGCCATGCTGCTGGTGATCGCCGGCTTCCCGTCGGCGTTCATCGGCATCTTCTTCACCGGCTCCTTGCTGATCGAGGTGATCTTCAGCCTCGACGGCCTCGGCCTGATGAGCTTCGAAGCGGCAATCAACCGCGACTACCCGGTGGTCTTCGGCACCCTGTTCATCTTCACCCTGCTCGGGCTGGTGGTGAAACTGATCGGCGACCTGACCTACACCCTGGTCGACCCACGCATCGACTTTGCCAGCCGGGAGCACTGACATGGCCCTCTCCCCCCTCAACCGCCGACGCTTCGAGCGCTTCAAGGCCAACCGCCGAGGCTGGTGGTCGCTGTGGCTGTTCCTCATCCTGTTCGGCCTGAGCCTGGGCGCCGAACTGATCGCCAACGACAAACCAATTGCCGTGCGCTACGAAGGCTCATGGTACTTCCCGGCGTTCAAGCGCTACCCGGAAACCACCTTCGGCGGCGAATTCCCGCTGGAGGCCAACTACAAGAGCCCGTACATCCGTGACCTGCTGGAGAAAAAAGACAGCTTCGTGGTCTGGGCGCCAATCCCGTTCAGCTACCAGAGCATCAACTACGACCTGCGCGTGCCAGCCCCGGCGCCGCCCTCGACGGACAACTGGCTGGGCACCGACGACCAGGGCCGCGATGTGCTGGCACGGGTGATCTACGGCTTCCGCGTCTCCGTCCTGTTCGCCATTACCCTGACCGTATTGAGCTCCATCGTCGGCGTCATCGCCGGCGCCTTGCAGGGTTTCTACGGCGGCTGGGTCGACCTGGCCGGGCAGCGCTTTCTGGAAATCTGGTCGGGCCTGCCGGTGCTTTACCTGCTGATCATCCTCGCCAGCTTCGTGCAGCCCAACTTCTGGTGGCTGCTGGGCATCATGCTGCTGTTCTCGTGGATGAGCCTGGTGGACGTGGTGCGCGCCGAGTTCCTGCGCGGGCGCAACCTGGAATACGTGCGCGCTGCCCGTGCCCTGGGCATGCGCAACGGCGCGATCATGTACCGGCATATCCTGCCCAACGCCATGATCTCGACCATGACCTTCATGCCTTTCATCCTCACTGGCGCCATCGGCACCCTGACAGCGCTGGACTTCCTCGGCTTCGGCCTGCCCCCCGGCGCTCCGTCGCTGGGTGAACTGGTGGCGCAAGGCAAGTCCAACCTGCAAGCCCCGTGGCTGGGCATCAGCGCTTTCGCCGTGCTGGCGATCATGCTGAGCCTGCTGGTGTTCATCGGCGAATCCGCCCGCGATGCCTTCGACCCGAGGAAGTGAAATGAGCGAACAGAACCTGATCGAAGTGCGCGACCTGGCCGTGGAGTTTGTCACCGGCGAGCAGGTCAACCGCGTGGTCGACGGCATCAGCTTCGACATCCGCAAGGGCGAAACCCTGGCCCTGGTCGGCGAAAGCGGTTCAGGCAAGTCAGTTACCGCGCACTCGATTTTGCGCCTGCTGCCCTACCCGCTGGCCCGCCACCCCAGCGGCAGCATCCGCTATGAGGGCAAGGACCTGCTGCAGCAGAACGAGAAGGCCATGCAGCGCATTCGCGGCAACCGCATCGCGATGATCTTCCAGGAGCCGATGACCTCGCTGAACCCGCTGCATTGCATCGAGAAACAGATCAACGAAATCCTTCTGCTGCACAAAGGCCTGACCGGCAAGCAAGCCACGGCGCGAACGCTGGAACTGCTGGAAATGGTCGGCATCCCCGAACCGCGCAAACGCCTGAAGGCTTTACCCCATGAACTGTCCGGCGGCCAGCGCCAGCGGGTGATGATCGCCATGGCCCTGGCCAACGAGCCGGAGCTGCTGATTGCCGACGAGCCGACCACGGCGCTCGATGTGACCGTGCAGTTGAAGATCCTTGACCTGCTCAAAGAGCTGCAGGCGCGGCTAGGCATGGCACTGCTGCTGATCAGCCACGACCTCAACCTGGTGCGTCGTATCGCCCATCGCGTGTGCGTGATGCAACGCGGGCAGATCGTCGAACAAGCCGAGTGCGCCACGCTGTTCAGTGCCCCGCAGCATCACTACACGCAGATGCTGATCAATGCCGAGCCCAGCGGGTTGCCTGCGCATAACCCGGTTGGGCCACCCTTGCTGGAGGTAACTGACCTGAAGGTGTGGTTCCCGATCAAGAAGGGGTTATTGCGCAAGACGGTTGACCACGTAAAGGCGGTGGACGGGATCAACTTCAGCCTGCCCCAGGGGCAGACGCTGGGGATCGTCGGCGAGTCTGGGTCAGGCAAGTCGACGCTGGGTTTGGCGATTCTGCGCCTGATCTCCAGCCAGGGCGGTATTCGCTTTCACGGGCAGCAGCTGGAAGGGCTGAACCAAAAAGCAGTGCGGCCACTGCGTCGGGAGATGCAAGTGGTGTTTCAGGACCCTTTCGGCAGCCTGAGCCCGCGGATGTGCGTGGCGGATATCGTTGGCGAGGGGTTGCGGATTCACAAGATCGGTACGCCTGAGGAACAGGAGGCAGCGATCATTGCGGCCCTAGAAGAAGTGGGATTGGACCCGCGGACTCGGCATCGCTACCCGCATGAGTTTTCCGGTGGCCAGCGCCAGCGCATCGCCATTGCCCGGGCGCTGGTGTTGAAGCCGGCGCTGATTCTGCTGGATGAGCCGACATCGGCGCTGGACCGCACGGTGCAGCGGCAGGTGGTGGAACTGCTGCGCAACCTGCAGCAGAAGTACAACCTGACGTACCTGTTCATCAGCCATGACCTGGCGGTGGTCAAGGCGCTGAGCCACCAGTTGATGGTGATCAAGCATGGGCATGTGGTGGAGCAAGGGGATGCGCGGGAGATCTTCCATGCGCCGCAGCATGTTTATACGCGGCAGTTGTTGGAGGCGGCATTCTTGGGGGAGTGATTTCCTTATGAGGGCTACGAGGGGCCTGCTTCAGAATGCATGAAGGCCACCCAGTGCCTGTCGGACGATTTGCAGCGCCTTTGAGATCGAGCGCCGCCC
>NZ_BCAZ01000026.1:0-80280 GCF_001320205.1 Pseudomonas sp. NBRC 111123 | reverse complement strand
TAGTTGCCCTTGGCCTGTTCGTACTGGGCGAACACGGACTCGAGGATGGTGGGCAGGGTTTTGTCTTGCCAGATGCGGCAGTCGCTGCGGTACTCAAGCAGGCTGAACCAGGGGGCGAATACCAGTTGCCAGTCGTGCAGGCCGCCGTCGCTGCCCAGATAACGCACGCTCTCGACCAGGCCATGGCGTTGGGCCTGGCTGCCGTTGTCGCAGAGCAGGGCGAGGCTGACGGGCTGGCCGATGAGTTTTTCCGGGTCGTACTCGGTGTCCTGCACCAGCACGTCGAGGGTGTAGCGCGGGGTGCGGCCGATGCGCTCGACGCCGTGGGCGCGCAGGGCCTGCAGCTGATCGGCACCCAACGGGGTGGTCAGCTGCAGCAGGCGGCCGCTTTGCGAAAGCGGGGTGCCGAAGGTCAGGTCCATTGAAAAGTTCTCCATTTACTGACGATACACATCAGAGGCAACTTAACGCCGCGCCAGTACCAAGTGCCCGACCAACGCGCCCAAGGCTCTGGGCCACTGGCTCGCTCAGTCAGATCCTTGAGCGTTGTTGCTTGCGCGTCTTTGAGGTTCGAAAACCGGAAGCTAGGCCTTCGGTCATAGACCGTCAACAAACGAAATGTTCAATGCGAAGGCATAGTTTGTAGGACGCGAACCACAATATGCCCAAGGCCGTTCGCGTCCTGCACGAAGTGAAGGGTGTGGCTGAGAGGTGTATGCCTTCGGATCTTCAGTCATACACCTGGGGCCCCTGCCGCAAGCAAAAACTCAGATAACCCGCTGTCCCTCAAACGGGTTCCAGCCATTCAGCCCTTTGGTCTGCTTCAGGTAGTAAGCCCGGTTGCTCAGGAAACTATAAAGAAATGCAAACGCCATGCTGAGCCCGTTATCCACCGGCCGCGGGATCTCACTCCCGGTCACCGCCTCGACGACGCCCAGCAGCAACCCAAGGGCAATCATGATCGCCAGCATGACCAGGTTCTTCTTCCACAACCCCAGCACGAACCAGTAGATCGGGCCAAAGAAAAAGCCGATGAAGTTATTGTTGATCAGCAGCTTCTTGCGAAATGGCAAGGCGCGGAAAGCAGCTTTGTAAGACGCTGAAGTCGGGGCGCCGTACTGATCGAAGAAGGCGAAACGCTCTTGCCATTTAGGCTTGAGGTTGCCAGCGGTGGATTGGGATTGCGGGATACCTTCCATGGGGAGCTCCGTGCTGATCGTCCGTGGGTGTTAAATGGCCATGAACTTGGCCGGTTCGGAGGGTAGGTCAGCATTGGCTTGCCAGCAACTCCAGAAATGCCGGCAGAGCGCGAACCGGATCACGGAATGGGCAAAACGCCTGGTTTGGCGCTGCCATAAAGGCGTGACTGCCGTGTAACCCGGGGTTGGGTTACCATACCCGGCTCCGCGAAGCCCATCATTCACGCCAAGCCAAGCCCCGGCTTGCTGACTCGACACCAACAGGTCATCCATGCGTCTGTTTCACACCTCCGACTGGCACCTGGGCCAAAGCCTGCACGGCCAGGAACGCGACTTCGAACACGCCTGCTTCCTCGACTGGCTGCTCGGCCAGCTGCGCCTGCGCCAGCCGGATGCGCTGCTGATCGCTGGCGACATCTTCGATACGGTCAACCCGCCGGTCAAAGCCCAGGAGCGGCTCTACGACTTCATCGTCCAGGCCCACGAGCAGCAGCCGAAGCTGGATATCGTGATGATCGCCGGCAACCACGACTCGGGCTCGCGCATCGAGCTGCCCGCCGCGCTCATGCGCCGCCTGCGCACCCACGCGCTGGGCCGGGTGCACTGGCTCGACGAAGGCCAGCTGGATGCCGAGCGCCTGCTCATTCCGCTGACCAACGGCCGTGGCAAGGTCGCCGCCTGGTGCCTGGCCCTGCCCTTCCTGCGCCCGGCCGAAGTGACCGGCCCGCAGCTGGGTGACGACTACCTGCAGGGCATCACCCAGGTGCATCAGCAGTTGATTGGCGCGGCGCAGAAAAAGCGCAAGAAGGACCAGGCGCTGATCGCCATCAGCCATGCGCACATGGCCGGGGGCGCGGTGTCCGAAGACTCCGAGCGCAGCCTGATCATCGGCAATGCCGAGGCCTTGCCGGCCAAGCTGTTCGACAAGTCGATCAGCTACGTGGCGCTCGGTCACCTGCACAAGCCCCAGAAGGTCAACCGCGAAAGCCGCATCCGCTACAGTGGCTCGCCGATCCCGCTGTCGTTCGCCGAAATCAACTACCCGCACCAGGTGCTGGAAGTCGAGCTCGATGGCAGCGAGCTGGTCAGCGTCGAGCCTCGCCCGGTACCGCGTGCGGTGGCCCTGCAGCGGGTCGGCCCGGCGCCGCTGGGCGAACTGCTCGAGCAACTGGCCGAGCTGCCCGTGATCGACCTGCTCGAAGACCCTAACCGCCAGCCTTGGCTGGAGGTGCGGGTACACCTGGACGAACCGCAACCGGACCTGCGCCAGCAGATCGAAGCCGCCCTGCATGGCAAGGCGGTGCGGTTGATCCGCATCAGCGCCGAGTATGCCGGCGCTGGCCGTGGCGAAGACGATGACCTGGCATTCGTCGAGCTGTCGCAAATGACCCCGCAGGACCTGTTCAGCCGTGCCTGGGAACAGGCCTACGGCAACCCCGTCGACGAACAGGCCCTGGCCGACTTCGCCCTGCTGCTGCAGGACGTTCAGCTGGAAGAGGAACAGCCATGAAGATTCTCGCCATCCGCCTGAAGAACCTGGCATCCCTGGCCGGCCCGGTCGACATCGACTTCACCGCCGAACCCTTGGCCAGCGCCGGCCTGTTCGCCATCACCGGGCCGACCGGCGCCGGTAAGAGCACGCTGCTAGACGCCTTGTGCCTGGCCCTGTTCGGCACCGTGCCGCGTTTGAACGACATCGGCCGCGAAGCCAAAGTGCCGGACGCCGACGGTGAAATTCCCACGTCCGACCCGCGCAACCTGCTGCGCCGCGGCACCGGCAGCGGTTTTGCCGAAGTCGATTTCGTCGGCATCGACGGCCACCGCTACCGCGCCCGCTGGGAAGCCAACCGCGCCCGCGACAAGGCCAACGGCAAGCTGCAATTGAGCCGCCAGAGCCTGTATGACCTGGACAGCGAGCAAATGCTGGGCAGCAGCAAGAACGAATACAAGCAACTGATCGAAGCCCGCCTGGGCTTGAATTTCGAGCAGTTCACCCGTGCGGTGATGCTGGCCCAGAGCGAGTTCGGCGCCTTCCTCAAGGCCGACGACAAAGAGCGCAGCGAGCTGCTGGAAAAGCTCACCAACACCGCCATCTACACCCGCCTCGGCCAGCGCGCGTTCAGCAAGGCGCGGGAAACTGCCGAAGCCCACAACACCCTCAAGGAGCGCGCCAGCCACTTGCTGCCAATGGCCAGCGAGGCCCGCGCCGAGCTCGACCAGCGCCTGGAGCTGGCGTTGCAGCAGTTCAAGGCCGACCAGGCCGGCGAGCGCCAGCTGGAGCAGCAGCGCAACTGGCTCAATGAACAACGCCAGCTGCAAACCCAGCACGGCGAAGCCGGCGCCGCCCTGCAAGCCGCCGAACAGGAATGGCAGCAACTGGCCGAGCAACGCCTCGACCTGCAGCGCCTGGAACGCCTGGCGCCGCAGCGCCACCAGTTCCACCGCCAGCAGATGCTCGCCGCGCAACTGGCACCCGTCGCGGCGCAGATCGCCGAGCAACAGCGCCAGCAAGACGCATTGCAAACGCGCACCGCAGCGCTGGAACAGGCGCTGCTGGCAACTCGTGAAGCCTTGGCACAAAGCCAGACCCTGCACAGCGAAAATGCGCCGCGCCTGCGCCAGGCCTTCGCCGGCCAGGACAACCTGGCGCGCCTCGAACAGCAACAGCTGGAACAGCAAACGGCCTGTCAGCAAGCCGAACAGCAAGTTGCCGAAGGTCAGCAGCAACTACAGCAAACGGAACAACACCAGCAGCGCAGCCAGCAGCAACTGGCCCAGATCGACACCGCCCTGGCCGACAGCCAGCACCTGGCCAGCCTGGCCAATGCCTGGCAGGCCTACCTGCCGCAACTCAAGCAAGTGATGCTGATCGGTGGCCGCCTGGCCAAAGGGCGTGAAGAGCTGCCAGGCCTGCAGGCCCAGGCCAGCCAGGCCAATGCCCAGCTGCAGGCCCAGCGCGACCACTTCGAGCTGCTGTTCCGCGAAGCCAAGGCTGAGCCCCAGGCCCTGGCCGAGCAGATCGACTTGCTCGGCAACATGCTGCAGGACAACCGCAAACAGCAACGCGCCGTCGAGGAGCTGTCACGCCTGCACGGCCGCGAACTGGAACTGCGCCAGCAGCTCGATGCCCTGCGTGAGCGCCAGCAGCAAGCCATGCAGCAACGCCAGCAACTGATCGGCGAAGGGACTGCGGCCAAGGCTGAACTGGAAGCCGCCGAACAGGCGCTCAACCTCACCCGCCAATTGCTGCAACGCCAGCGCCTGGCGCGCAACACCAGCGTTGAAGAACTGCGCGGCCAGTTACGCGATGGCGAGCCCTGCCCGGTCTGCGGCAGCGCCGAACACCCGTTCCATCAACCCGAGGCACTGTTGCAGAGCCTCGGTCGCCATGACCAGGCCGAGGAGGACGCGGCGCAGAAGCAGGTCGAAACCCTCAACGGCAAGCTGGTCGAACTGCGCACCGAGCTCGGCGTGGTCAATGCCCAGCTCAAGGACTACCAGCAGCAACAGCAGCACTTGGGCGAGCAGCTGCAGCCGCTGGTGGCACAGGTGCAGGCGCACAGCCTCTGGCCCGCCCTCGCCCCGCAGGATGACAAGGCCCGCAGTGCCTGGCTCGACAGCCAGCTGCGGCGCCTGGACGAAGAAATCGGCAAGGACGAGAAACGCCAGAGTGCCCTGCTCGCCCTGCAGAAGGATGCCGCTCGCCTCAACCAGCAACTGCAGGCGGCGCAGGATGCCCAGCAGCAGGCCCAGCGTCATCTCGACCAGCAACACCAGGCGCTGGCCAATGATGAGCAGCAACTGGAACAAGGTCTCAATGACCTGGCCAATGTACTCCCGGGCGAGGTACTCAAAGCGCTTGGCGATGACCCGGCCAATGCCTTCCTCGCCCTCGACCAGCAGATCGCCCAGCGGCTGCAGCAACTGGAACAGCGCAAGGACGAGCAGGAAGAACAGCAGGCGCGCCAGCTGCAACTGGACAAGCTGCGTGACCAGCAACAAGCGCGCGTGCAGGCCCTGGCGCATGCGCAGCAACAGCTCGCTGCACTCGACACGCAGCGCCAGCAAGCCCAAGGCGCGCTGGCCGAGCTGCTCGGCGAGCAGGCCAGCGCCGAAGCCTGGCAGCAGCATATGGACAACCAGCTTGCGCAGGCCCGTGCCGCAGATGCAGACACTGCCCAGCAGCTGCAAGACCTACGCACCCAGGGCGTGCAACTGGCCAGCGAATTCAAGGCCAATACCCAGCAGCAGCAAGCACTGGAGCATGAGTGCCAGCAGCTGCAAGGCGACATTGCCCAGTGGCGCGCCGAGCATCCGGAGCTGGACGACGCCGGGTTGGATCGTCTGCTGGCCATCGACGATACCCAGCTGAACGCGCTGCGCCAGCGCTTGCAAAGCGCCGAGATGGCTATCGAGCAGAGCCGCGTGCTGCTCCAGGAACGCGCGCAGCGCCTGCAGCAACACGCCGCACTGATGAGCGTCGAGGCTTCGGTCGAAGACCTTGAGCAAACACTGGCCGAGCTGCGCGAGCGGCTGACCGGCCATGAACAGCAATGCGCCGAACTGCGCGCACAGCAGGCCGACGACCAGCGCCGCCAGCAGGCGAGCCAGGCCCTGAGCGGGGAGATCGAACAGGCCTACCAGCAATGGCAGCGCTGGGCGCGGCTGAATGCACTGATCGGCTCGGCCTCGGGTGACGTGTTCCGCAAGATCGCCCAAGGCTACAACCTCGACCTGCTGCTGCACCACGCCAACGCCCAACTGCGCCAACTGGCGCGTCGCTATCGCCTCAAGCGCGGTGGCAGCGCCTTGGGCCTGCTGGTGCTGGACACCGAAATGGGTGACGAACTGCGCTCGGTGCACTCGCTGTCCGGCGGTGAAACTTTCCTGGTCTCGCTGGCATTGGCCCTGGGCCTGGCGTCGATGGCCTCAAGCACCTTGCGCATCGAGTCGCTGTTCATCGATGAAGGGTTCGGCAGCCTCGACCCAGAATCGCTGCAACTGGCCATGGATGCCCTGGACGGCCTGCAAGCGCAGGGCCGCAAGGTCGCGGTGATCTCCCACGTGCAGGAAATGCATGAGCGCATCCCGGTGCAGATCCAGGTACGCCGCCAGGGCAATGGCTTGAGCGACGTGGAGGTGTGCGGGTGATCCTCTACTCGTTCCGCCGCTGCCCATGGGCAATGCGCGCCCGCCTGGCGTTGCGCTATGCCGGCTGTGCGGTGGAAATCGTCGAGGTGGCGATGAAGAACAAGCCGGCAGAACTGCTGGCCTTGTCGCCCAAGGGTACGGTACCGGTGCTGGATACCGGTGCCGACGTGCTGGAAGAGAGCCTGGACATCATGCGCTGGGCGCTTGAACAGCACGACCCGCAGGACTGGCGCCTGCAGGCAGACCCGGCCGCCGCACAGCACGCCGAAGCCCTGGTGGCCCGCAACGACAGCACCTTCAAAGCGCAGGTGAACCTGTACAAGTATGCCGAGCGTTACCCCGAACATTCACGCGAGCACTATCGCCAGCAGGCTGAAGCCTGGTTGGCAGAGCTTGAGCAGTTGCTCGAAGGCCGGCCGTACTTGCTGGCCGCCCACCCGAGCCTGGCCGATGCCGCCCTGTTGCCCCTGATGCGCCAGTTTGCCGGGGTCGAACCGCAGTGGTTCGCCGAGGCAGCTTATCCGCGGCTGCGGAGCTGGCTGCAGGGGTGGTTGGCGTCGGAGCTGTTCAAGTCGATGATGGCTCGCTAAGCATCTTCTTCAGGCATGTTACGGCCCCTGTGGGAGCGGGTTTACCCGCGAAGAAGCCACCACGGTGGATGGCACCGGCTTCGCCGGTGTTCGCGGGTAAACCCGCTCCCACAGGGTCCGAGTCAGGCCGGGATCAGTGGCTGTGCTTACCACTCAGCGCCGCATGGAAGTTGGCGCTCTGGCGCAGGTACTGCTCGGTGTAGCTGTGGGTGGCCGTGGGCTTGCTGCTGTCTGCATGGGCATGGGCCGGCAGCACGACGGAAGCGGAAATGGCGGATGCGGCAATCACGGGGAAGAGATTGAAGTTCATGGTGGCTGACCTCGACTTGAGTGGTTTGACGTTCAGCCGCTTGGGCCTTGGGTCAAACTTACGCCGCCGAGGTCGCCCGCAGAAATTCATTGCGCTGGTAAGGATTATTACCCGTATCGATAGTCCCTCCAGCGAACCTCACTCGATGAACTTGAGGTCCGAAGGCGCATCCTGAGTGAAGGTCTGCACTGTCTCGCCGAGCTTGCCACTGCGCGGGTCGCGGCGCATGACCACGATCTGGTTGCTTTTCTGGTTGGCCACCAGCAGGAAGTTGTCGCTCGGGTCCAGGGCGAATTCGCGCGGGTGGTCGCCTTCCACCGAACGGCGTTGCAGGAAGGTCAGCTGGCCATCGTCCTTGCCCACGCGGAACACCACGATCTCGTTCGCCGTGCCGCGGTTGCTGACATACAGGAAGCGCCCGTCCGCTGACAGATGCAGACCACCCGAGGCCTTGGCGGCGGCATCCTGCTGTTCGGTAAGCGGCAGGCGCTGACGCTCCAGCAAGGCATCGTCCTTGACGTCGAACATCACCACTTCGCCACTCATCTCCAGTGTCAGGTAGGCATGCCGGCCCTTGGCATCGAACAGCAGATGACGCGGCCCGCTGCCAGGCGGCAGGTCCACCGACGCCGGGATTGCAGGGGTCAGCGGGTGATCGACGCTGGCGCCGTCATAGCGATAGATGAACACCTTGTCGGCTCCCAGGTCGCAGGCGTACAGGTGCTGGCCATCCGGGGACAGCACCAGCGAGTGCACATGGGCCCCGGCCTGCCGCTCGGGGTTGACGCCACTGGGCTTGTGCCGCAGCTGCTGGATCACCTCCTTGAGCTTGCCGTCCTTGGCCACCGGAATCACCACCAGGCTGCCACCCGGGGCGGGGGCGACGGCGTAGTTGGCGACGAACAGGTAACGCTGGTCGCGGCTGAGGCTGGCGTGGGTGGGCTCATCCCCACGGCTGCTCACTTGGTTCAGTGGCGTGATCTCGCCGTTGGCGCTGACGCTGAAACTGCTGACATGGCCATTGGGGGTTTCATTGACAGTGAACAACTGGCGCTGGTCGGCTGACAGCACCAGCCATGACGGGCTGACGCTCTTGACCACCTGCTGTGGCGTGGGGTCGATTTTCCCCGCCTTGCTGTCGAACGGGTAGCGATAGATGCCCTGGCTCTGGCCATCGGTGTAGCTGCCCACCAGCAAGGTGGCAGCGTGGGCGGTGATAGTCAGGCTCATCAGGCTAGCGGTCAGCAGGCTCGTCCAGATCCGGTTCATCGTCGTCTTCATCCGGGGCGCGAAAGGCACTCATACAGACTAGACGATGCTCGCCCTGGGCATCGTTGAGTTGCCACTCATCACCGGCGCCGACAGCGGCAGCGAGCTGCTCGGGGGTGAAGGACCAGCGGCGGTGTTGGCGGCCATCCATGCATTCGATGGTCAGGCCGGATTCGTCGCAGGTGAAATCGAAGGCGTGCAGGCCGTCGATCAGGAGCATGTCGCAGGAAGCGAGGGCGGTAGCGAGGGAGGACATGGGGGTACCGGTTTTGAATGAGCCGGCATTATAACCTCTGGGGCTGCTTTGCAGCCCATCGCGACACAAGGCCGCTCCTACAGGGGGCGCGTTTCTCTGTAGAAGCGGCCTTGTGCCGCGATGGGCCGCAAAGCGGCCCCCTGCGATTCAGTGGGCGAAAATGGATCCCCCTTCCTTACCCACCATTTTCTCAGGCTTGATCAGGAACCGCGCCAGCGCTGGCAGCAGCCACAACGCGCCAAACATGTTCCACAGCAACATGAAGGTCAGCATCAACCCCATGTCGGCCTGGAACTTGATCGCCGAGAAGATCCAGGTGCACACGCCGATCGCCAGGCACAGGCCGGTGAACAGCACGGCCTTACCGGTCGAGCGCAAGGTCTGGTAGTAAGCCTCCTGCAACGGCAGGCCGGCACGCAGGAAGCTTTCCAGCCGGCTGTAGATGTAGATGCCGTAGTCCACGCCGATGCCCACACCCAGGGCCACCACCGGCAAAGTAGCGACCTTCACGCCAATCCCCATGAAGGCCATAAGCGCGTTACCCAGCACCGATGTCAGCACCAGCGGCAGGACAATGCACAGGGTCGCGGCAAACGAACGGAAAGTGATCATGCACATCACCGCCACGCACAGGTAGACCAGAATCAGGATGGTCAGCTCGGCCGACTTGATCACCTCGTTGGTAGCCGCCTCGATCCCGGCGTTGCCCGCCGCCAGCAGGAACTGCAGGCCCTCCTTGTCATGGCTGTCGGCGAACGCCTTGGCCACAGCGGTGACACGTTCCAGGGTCTCGGCCTTGTGGTCGTTGAGGAACACCAGCACCGGTGCCAGCGAGCAGTCGGCGTTGTACAGGCCGTCGGCGCGCGCGATGGAGTTGTTGAGGATGTCCGGGTTACGCGACAAGGTCTCCCACTTCAGGCTGCCCTCGTTCATGCCCTTTATCACCTGCTTGGACACGGTCACCAGGGAGATCGCCGACTGCACGCCGGGGGTGTTCTGCATGGTCCACATCAACTCGTCGATCGGCGCCATGGTCGAATGGATCGAGCAACTTTCCGGCGGGGTCTTGACCATGATCACCAGCACATCGGAACTGGTCGAGTAGTTGCTGATGATGAAGTGGTTGTCCTGGTTGTAGCGCGAGTCCGGGCGCAGCTCCGGCGCACCCTGATCGAGGTCGCCGATCTTCAGGTTCTGGCTGTACCACAGGCCGCCGGCAAAGGCGATCAGCGCCAGGGTGATGGACACCGGGGCCACCTTGGCGCTGGCGAAGTTCGACAGCAGGCGCCAGAACGGATGCTCGCGGGTCGCGTCCCTCTTGCTGCGTTCGATGGCCTTCTTGCTGATGCCGACATAGGAAATCGCCACCGGCAGCAGGATCAGGTTGGTGAACACGATCACCGCCACGCCGATCGATGCGCCGATGGCCAGCTCGCGGATTACGCCGATGTCGATGATCAACAGGGTGATGAAACCCACGGCGTCGGCGAGGATGGCGATCATTCCCGGCAGGAACAACTGGCGGAAGGTGCGCCGGGCGGCGGTCAAGGCATTGTCGGCGTCACTGGACTGCAAGGCGATGCCGTTGATCTTCTGCACGCCGTGGGAAATACCGATGGCGAAGATCAGGAACGGCACCAGCATGGAGTACGGGTCCAGGCCGAAACCCACGGCATGCATCAGGCCCAGCTGCCAGACCACCGCCACCAGGGTGGTGATGAGCACGGCGATGGTGCTGCGGATGCACCAGGTGAACCAGTACAGCAAGACCCAGGTGATCACCAGGGCCACGCCGAAGAACATCGCCACCATCACCAGGCCGTCGATCAGGTCACCGACCTTCTTGGCGAAGCCGATGATGTGGATCTTCACGTTGGGGTTCTGTGCCTGGAACTTGTCGCGGATCTTCTCTTCCAGCTGGTGCGAGAACTGCTGGTAATCCAGTTTGACCTGTTTGCCGGGGTCCTGCGGGTCAGGGAAGCTTTCCAGCAAGGGCACGTCGACGATGCTGGACTTGAAGTTGTTGCCCACCAGGCGCCCGACCTGGCCAGACTTGAGCACGTTGTCGCGCAGGGTGTCGAGGCTGTCCTGGGAGCCGTTGTAGGTGTTGGGGATGACTTCACCGCCAGAGAAGCCCTCTTCGGTGACCTCGCTCCAGCGCACGCTGGGGCTCCACAGCGACTTCAGCCCGGCCCGGTCGACACCCGGAATGTAGAACACCTCGTCATGGATCTGCCGCAGCGTTTCCATGTAGTCCTTGTCGAAGATGTCGCCGTTGACCGCTTCGACCGAGATACGCACGGTGTTGCCCAGGTTGGCCAGGTCGTTGCGGTGCTCCATCATCTGCTCGATGAACGGGTGCTGCAGCGGGATCATCTTCTCGAAGCTGGTAGACGGGCGGATCTGCGTGGCCTGCCAGAACAGGAAAATGCTGACCAGCAGGCACAGGGCGATGACCACCGGGCGGTTGTTGAAGATCAGGCGTTCGAGCAGCGTGGCCTTGTCCTGATGATGCGGGTGCATGGTGATGCTCTCCCTGCTGGTCATGGACGCACCTCCTTGGCAGCTTGCTCTGCGCCTTCGGCGCTGGCCAGGTGTACGCCACCCTGCCCCACCAGCAGCAAGCCACCGTCGGCCAGGCCAGTGACGCCGGCCAGGGCGATGCGGTCGCTGCGGTTGTAGACGCTGAAGGTCTGGCCATCATCAGTGCTGCGCAGCACGCTGCCACCGTTGCCGACCAGCACCAGGCTGCCATCTTCGACAAGCGTAGCGCCTGCCAGGCCGAATTCGAGGTCGCCGCGCGCGGCCTTGAGCTCGATTGGCTGCCAGCTGTCACCGAAATCGCTGGAGCGGAACAGGTTGCCGCGCAGCCCGTAAGCCAGCAGGGTATTCGCCTTGGCAGTGCCGATCACGCCAAAAAGCGAGCCCTCGTAAGGGCCCTGGACCTTGGCCCAGGTCTGGCCGTTGTCGCTGGAGCGGTACATGCCACCCTGCTCGCCGACGATGAACAGGCCAGCGTCGCGCACCCGGGCGATGCCGTTGAGGTGCAGCTGGTCGGGATTGTCCAGGCGTTCAGCGATGTCCTGCCAATGCTGGCCGCCGTCGCTGGTTTCCAGCAGCGCGCCATAGGCACCCACGGCAAAGCCGTGCTGGGCGTCGAGGAAGGTGACATCGAGCAAGGGCGCTTCGCGGGACAGGTCTTCGAATTGCTTGCTCCAGGTGGCGCCCCCGTCGCTGCTGGCGAGGATCTGCGCATCGTGGCCGACCGCCCAGCCGCGCTTGTCATCAAGGAAGAACACGGCAGTGAGCAGTTGCCGGGTGGGCACCCGGGCCTGAGTCCAGGTGCTGCCCTGGTCGTCGGAGAACAGAATGTGGCCGCGATCACCGACCACCACCAGGCGCTTGCCGGCATGGGCGGCGCCGATCAGCAGGCTCTGGCTGGCCTTGGCTGATTCGGTCGAGTATTCATCGGCAGCAGCGGCCTGTGCGCTGTCAGCCCACATGCCCAGTGCCAGCGCCAGCATCGCGCCGGCCGCCAACGGCCAGGCACCACGCCTGGCCTGCGTCATCACCCGCTCCTTCATGACCATCCCCTGTTGTGTTCTTTTTGGTGGGTCTGTGCTGTGGAACGCCTGTATTAGAGGCTTGTGGGGATCGTATCGGGGAAGGTTGCGCGAATACAACGCACGCTGCGTTATGTTTTGTTAACCGCCCAAAAGCTTCGCGGGTAAACCCGCTCCCACAGCGACCGCACAGACATTGAACCCTGTGCAGTACCTGCGGGAGCGGGTTTACCCGCGAAGAGGCCGGGGCAGGCTACAAAAAACTCAAGCTAGGCTCTTGCTCACCACTTCATACACATCGCTGGACAGCTCGCCGGACGCGAGAATCCGCTCCAGCTCGCCCTTCATCAGCACTTGCCGCGCGTCGTCATACTTGCGCCAGCGGGTCAGCGGTGCCAGTTGACGCGAAGCGATCTGCGGATTCAGCGCATTCAACTCGATCACCAGGTCCGCCAGGAAGCGATAGCCCGAACCATCGGCTGCATGGAAATTGACCAGGTTCTGCCCGGCGAAGGCACCGATCAGCGCCCGTACCTTGTTCGGGTTTTTCAGGGTGAACGCCGGGTGCTGCATCAGCGCCTTGACCCGCGCCAGCCCGCCCGGCAGCGTGCTGGCTGCCTGCACGCTGAACCACTGGTCCATGACCAGCGGGTTGTCCTTGAAGTGCTCGGCAAAGCTTTCCAGCGCCTTGGCGCGCTCGGTCTCGAACGGCGAGTTGACCAGCACGGCCAGCGCGGTCAGGCGCTCGGTCATGTTGTCGCACTGCTCGAACTGCTCCAGGGTCGCCTCCAGCACCTGAGGCTTGCCGCTTTGCATCAGGTACGACAGGGCAATGTTCTGCAGGCTGCGGCGGGCGAAGTGCTCGGCGGCGGCCACGTAAGGGGTGTTGCGCGACACTTCGCGGTTGGCCTGGTAACGCGCCCACAGGGCGTCGAACAGCTGCTCGGCGATCTGTTGCCGGGCAAACTCACGGGCGGCGTGGATGGCGTCCACATCGGCCACCTGGCTGATCTCGGTCAGGTAGGCTTCGCCTGGCAGAGAGAGCATCTCGGCGACCATGGCGGGGTCCAGCGATGCGTTGCCCAGCACGGTACCGAGGGCGGTGATCAGGCGCTGGTCGAGCTTCAGCGCTTCACCGCGCTGATGCTGGCCGATCAGCTCCTGCAGCACTTGCACCGACAGCTGCTGGCCCGCTTCCCAGCGGTTGAAGCCGTCGCTGTCGTGCTGCATGAGGAACATCAGCTGGTCGCGGTCATATGCGAAGCTCAGCTTCACTGGCGCACTGAAACCCCGCAGCAGCGAAGGCAACGGCTTGGCGGCGATACCCTGGAAGGTGAAGGTCTGCTCGGCTTCAGTCACCGACAGCACCCGGCTGGTACCAGCGGCAGTGGCTTCACCGGCCAGTTGCAGCGGCAGGTCGTTGCCTTGAGCATCGAGCAGGCCCAGCTCCACCGGGATCACGAACGGCAGCTTCTCGGCCTTGTCCGGGGTCTGCGGGCAGCTCTGGCGGAAGGTCAGGCTGTAGGTCTGGGCACCAGCATCAAAAGCCTCGCTCACGTCCAGGCGCGGAGTGCCGGCCTGGCTGTACCAGCGTTTGAACTGGGCCAGGTCGACGCCGTTGGCGTCTTCCATGGCCTTGATGAAGTCGTCGGTGGTCACCGCCTGGCCATCGTGGCGCTCGAAGTACAGGTCGCTGCCCTTGCGGAAGCCTTCGGCGCCCAGCAAGGTACGTACCATGCGTACCACTTCGGCGCCCTTCTCGTACACGGTCAGGGTGTAGAAGTTGGAGATTTCGATGAAGCTGTCCGGGCGCACCGGGTGGGCCATGGGGCCGGCATCTTCGGCGAACTGGTGGGTGCGCAGGTAGGCGACGTCCTCGATGCGCTTGACCGTGCGCGAGTTCATGTCAGCGCTGAACTCGGCATCGCGGAACACCGTGAAGCCTTCCTTGAGCGACAGCTGGAACCAGTCGCGGCAGGTCACGCGGTTGCCTGACCAGTTGTGGAAGTACTCGTGGGCGACAACACCCTCGACACGCTGGTGAGCGGCGTCGGTGGCGGTTTCGGCGCGGGCCAGCACGCAGCTCGAGTTGAAGATGTTCAGGCCCTTGTTTTCCATGGCGCCCATGTTGAAGTCGTTCACCGCGACGATCATGAAGATATCCAGGTCGTATTCACGGCCGTAGACTTCTTCATCCCAGCGCATGGACTTCTTCAGGCTGACCATGGCGTGGTCGCACTTGTCGATGTTCTCGGGCTCGACGTAGATACGCAGGGTCACGTCGCGGCCGGATTGGCGGACGAAGTTGTCTTCCACGCACCACAGGTCACCGGCCACCAGCGCGAACAGGTAGGCCGGTTTCATGAACGGGTCTTCCCAGGTCGCCCAGTGGCGGCCTTCTTCTGCCGGGCCGCTGCCGATCGGGTTGCCGTTGCTCAACAGCACCGGGTAGCGATGCTGCTCGGCGATCACCGTGGTGGTGAAAGTGCTCATCACGTCCGGGCGATCGAGGTAATAGGTGATCTTGCGGAAGCCCTCGGCCTCGCACTGGGTGCAGAACATCTTGCCGGACTTGTACAGGCCTTCCAGCGCGGTGTTGCTCTGCGGGTGGATCTTCACGCTGGTGTCGAGGGTGAAGCGTTCAGCCTTGGGCTGCACGGTCAGGCTGTCGGCGTCGAGCTGGTACTCGCCTGGTTGCAGTTCCTGGTCGTCCAGCGAGGCGCGCAGCAGCTCCAGCTGCTGGCCGTCGAGCTCCAGTGGCGGCAGGCCGGCACCACGTGCCGGGTTGCGGCGCATGACCAGTTGCGCGTGAACCAGGGTGTGGTCCTCGAACAGCTCGAAGGTCAGGTGCGTCTCGTCGATCAGGTACTCGGGCGCCTGGTAATCCTTGAGGTAGATCACTTGCGGTTGTTCGGTACGCATGTGCAGGTCCTTTTTACTGGAGCACGGCCAACTGGTAGGCCGTGTACTTGCGAATATTGATCACGCCGGTGTCAAAGATCAGGTACTGGCCCTTGATACCCAGCAGCGTGCCTTCGGCCACCGGGTCCTTGTCGAGGTTGAAGCTGACGATCTTTTTCGGATAGGCCTCGACCGGGTAGCGTATTTCCACCACCTCGGCGTCGGGCAGTGGCTGGATCGCCTGCAGGCCGAAACGGCCCTGCAGTTCGCGCAGCCCGTCGGCACAGGCCTCGAAAATCTGCTCGCGAATGGCCGGCAGGTCGAGCACTTCGGCGTCGCCCTTTAGCAGCGCGCGCCAGTTGGTGCGGTCCGGCACCTGGCTGCGCAGCACGTCCTCGACCAGGCCCGATTGCTGGCGGGTGGCCACGCGCATGATAGGCAGCGCCTGGCTTGCGCCCTGGTCGAGCCAGCGGGTGGGCAACTGGGTCGCGCGAGTAATGCCGACCTTGATCCCCGACGAGTTGGCCAGGTAGACCACATGGTCGGTCATGCAGAACTGCTCACCCCACGACGGCTCGCGGCAGGTGCCGGCGTCGTAGTGGCATTTTTCCGGGGCCATGATGCACACGTCACACTGGGCCAGCTTGGTCATGCACGGGTAGCAGTAACCCTGGCTGAAGCTGGTCTTGGTGCGCTTGCCGCAATGGCTGCAGTGAATGGCGCCGAGGTATTCCAGGCGCAGGCGCTGGCCGATCAGCGGGTTGACCGGCACCTGGGTGTCGTCCAGGCGGAAGCTGTATTGCACCACCGGCGCCTGCAGGCTGACCGCCATCTTGCTCAAAGAGCCACGAGCGAGTTCGATCAATGTACCGAGTCCGACTTGAACAGAATGTTGGCGATGGGCGCGGACTTGGACGCGCATTCCTGCGGGCCCATGTAACCGGTGCGCTGCTCTTCGGGCAGGTTTTTCATCTCCCAGGCGATTACCGCCTGCAGCGACAGTTCTTTCTGCTCGGCGGTAAGCTTGCGCCCGTCCGACCATTTGCCGATTTCCACGGCCAATTTCAGGCTCTCGTAGATTTCCGGGGTAATGTTTTCGATCATTTGCGCGAAAGTGGACATAGTGTCTCCTGGTTCAAGCCGACAGTTTACGCCGGGCCAGCGCCCCGCCCAAGAGCCCGGTCAGGCATCCGATGAGCAGCCCGCCGACGTGGGCGGCGTTGGCGATCTGGCCGAAGCCGAGCTGGCCGACCACACCGGTCAGGCAGATCACCAGCCAGATCAGCATCATCACCAGCACGCCCTTGGGCAGGTTGAAGTGAGGGTTGGGCGCCAGCCACTGGTACAGCCAGACGTGACCGAGCAAGCCGTAGAGCACGCCGGACAGGCCGCCGAACAGGCTCGGGCCACTGGTGTAGTGCTGGGCCAGGTTTGACACCAGGCTGAACAGCAGGGTCAGGCCCAGCAGTAGCCAGGGGCCCTGGCGCAGTTCGATGCGCTTGCCAAGCTCCCAGTACCACATGCCATTCATGGCCAGGTGCAGCACGCCGAAGTGCAACAGCATGGGCGACACCAGGCGCCACCACTGGCCCTCGGCCAGGCCCTGGGCCAGCGGGGTGAAATGCAGGTATTCCCCTTGGACGCGGAAGTCGAGGAAGGTGAACCAGCTGATGGCGTTGAGGTTGTCGCCCAGGCTGGTGAGGCCGGCGACGA
Source organism: Pseudomonas sp. NBRC 111123 (assembly GCF_001320205.1). NCBI lineage: Bacteria > Pseudomonadati > Pseudomonadota > Gammaproteobacteria > Pseudomonadales > Pseudomonadaceae > Pseudomonas > Pseudomonas sp. NBRC 111123. The sequence goes on along the minus strand of NZ_BCAZ01000026.1, from coordinate 63,328 downwards.
CCAGGCAGAGAACGAGGATGGTGGCGGTGACCTTGCAGGCTTTGGCCTGGTCCGCCAGGGAGGGCTGTGTGGGGGCCATCGCGGATGAGTCCGCGCCTACAGGGGCCTGCGCAAGCTGCACATCCGCGTTGCCATCGGGGAAACGCTGGTAGAGCTCGCGCACGTCGGCGGCCAGGCTGTCGGGGGCCCAGAGCACTTGCTCATCACCCTCTTCGCTGACCCGGTGCGGCAATTGCAGGCGCTGCAGCAGGTGGACGAAGCCGCTGAGGTCGACCGACAGCGGCAGGCGCATTACTTCGATGATATTCATTGGTTGGCCTGCGGGCGTTCGACGTCGACCCAGACGAACTTGTGCGGGTCGATGCGGGTTTCATCATCCAGCCGGTAGGCCGCCAGCTTTCCGTACAGCACCGCGCTGTAGTCCAGGCAGGCCAGGTTGGCGCGGATCGGCGCCGGGCGGCCGCTGCGCCAGTAGTGGCCGACGAACAGCATCGGTTCGTCCTCGGCATAGCGCAGCAGGGCGTTCTTTTCGGTATGGCTCAGTGGCGTGCGGGCAACGTCATCGGGCAACGCATCGGGCTGGAAGACGATGTCGCCGTAGGTTTTCGGGTCTTCTTCCCAGAACTTGGTACGGAAGAAGGCGCGGGTCAGTCCATCGCCGCCGGTGAGGGTCAGCCCATCCGGCAGGCGCATGTCGGTGCCCCGCAGCAGACGGTTGCACACGGTAGCGGCAAAGCTGCCGGAAACCGCCGAAGCCTGGATGAAGTGCTCGTCGATGCGCCCGTCCGGGTACTGCTGGCGCAGCGGTGCGATCAGCTGCGGGTCCCAGCAGGCATGCACCAGGCGGAAGCGCCCCGCGTCGACGAACAGCGGCATGTCGTAGAACCACTGCACGAAGTCGTGCCAGTCGCCGGGGTGGTGGGCAAATTGGGTCAGGGTTTCGTCGATCAGCCGGGCGTGGCGCGGTGTGTGTTCGCGCACGAACGCCTTGCCGCTGCCTGGCAGTGCCGGGGTGACCCAGCCCAAAGCGTTGTACTCGTGGTTGCCCATGATGCAGAACGCCTGACCGGCCTCGACCATGTCATGCACGATATGCAGTGCCTCGCGGATGCGCGGGCCTCGGTCGACGATGTCGCCAAGGAACAATGCCTGCCGCCGCGGGTGGCGCCACACGCCAGCGACGCGTTTGTAGCCCAGGGCGTCGAGCAGGCGTTCGAGGGTCAGTGCACAACCGTGCACGTCGCCGATGATGTCGAAACTGCGCGCCGGATCGAGCATCAGTCGTCCCTGCCTCCCAGGCGGCTGCCCCAGCCGAGTTTGGTGCGACACACCTCATAGTAGTTGTGATCGAGCGGGTGGATCAGGCGCAGCTTCTGCGGCTTCTTGCTGACCGTGATGGTGTCGCCCGGGGCGCAGGTGAAGTGGTTCTGGCCGTCGCACGACACTTGCGGGTAGATCTGCAGGTCCTTGGACACCACGATCTTCAACTCGCTGTTGCCGTCGACCACGATCGGACGGCCCGACAGAGTGTGCGGGTACATCGGCACGATGACAATGGCGTCGAGCTTGGGGTGCATGATGGGGCCGCCGGCCGACAGCGCATAAGCGGTGGAGCCGGTCGGAGTGGCGACGATCAGGCCGTCGGCCTTCTGGCTGCAGACGAACTGGCCGTCGATGTAGATCTCGAATTCGATCATCCGCGTCGACTTGCCCGGGTGCAGGACCACGTCGTTGAGCGCGTCGCCCTGGCCGATGGCTTCGTGATGACGGCGCACCTCGGCCTGCAGCAGGAAGCGGTTTTCAACCAGGTAGTGGCCGTCGAGCACTTCGGCGACTTTCTGCTCCAGTTCGTCCGGGCGGATGTCGGTCAGAAAGCCCAGGTTGCCGCGGTTGATACCCAGCACCGGAACATTGTGCCGGGCCAAGGCGCGGGCAGCGCCTAGCAGGCTGCCGTCGCCACCGACGACGATGACCAGGTCGCAGACCTCACCGAGCAGCTTGCGCGTCGAGGTTTGCAGGCCGTGGCCAGGCAACACTTCGGCGATGGTGTCCTCGAGAATCACGTGCAGGTGGCGCTCGAGGAGGAATTTTTTCAGTCGGCGAATGGTGTCGAGCACCTGCGAGCTGCCAAGGCGGCCGATGATACCGATATTGCGAAATTGCTCCATGGGGCTCCTGCGAGGCTCTGCGGCGGGGTGACGATGCCGCGATTATGGGCGAAACGACCGGGCAGCGGCAAACCGGCTATGCTCGCAGCATGATGCCATTTGCCGAGCTCCATGAGCTGCCCCGCCGCTTGCGCCGCCCTGCCGTGCGCGACCTGGCCTGGACCCTGCTGTCGCCTGCGCTGCTCAGCGCCCCGCCCTGCCCCCAGCGCCACCCGCTGGCGGGCAGTGCCTGGGCGGGTGATCCGCAACGCCTGAAGGACTGGCTGTGCGCCCTGGATGCAGATGACCTGCCCTTGCGCGACTGGTTGGCCAAGCTCACCAGCCGCCGCCTGGGTTTGTACTACGAAGGCCTGTGGCAGTTTGCCCTGGCGCAAGCGCCCGGGGTCGAGTTGCTGGCATCCAACCTGGCAATTCGTGCGGGCGGGCGAACCTTGGGCGAGCTGGACATTCTGATGCGTGATGGCGAAGGCACTCAGCATCTGGAGCTGGCGATCAAGCTCTACCTGGGGCCGACGGTGGAAGACGGACGCGACCCGGCGCACTGGCTCGGGCCAGGCTGCCATGACCGCCTGGGGAGCAAGCTGGCGCACGTCGCCGGGCATCAGTTGCCCATGTCGGCAGACGTACAGAGCCGCGAAGCGCTGGCTGCCGTGGGGGTCGCCCATGTGCAGGCGCACCTGTGGCTGGGCGGCTATCTGTTCTACCCATGGCCAGGGCATGCCGCGCCGCCTGCAGGTGCCAACCCCCGGCATTTGCGCGGGCGCTGGGTACGGCGAAGCGATTGGCGCGTTGCAGCGGATGAACACTGGCAACCACTGGCACGGCATGCCTGGCTGGCGCCCGCGCGGGTCGAGACGGATGAATGCTGGACGGTGCAGCTGTTTGCAGACTGGCTGGAGCAGCTGGACGAACATACACCGGCGCAACTGCTGGTGAGGTTGGAGCTGGGTGACGATGGTGCCTGGCAGGAAGCCGAGCGCGTGTTTCTGGTGGCTGACAGCTGGCCACACCTACCCGGAAATTGAGGTTGCCTGCACCGCCGCGAAAGGGCCGAGACTGACAACACAAATTTCACCGGCCTGGCGCAAAACTTTCTTCCCAGATTGCGATTACAGTTACCCCAGAGCGCCAGCAAGAGCGCCATTCCAACCTGATGACGAGGACCGATCATGGTTTCATCCACCCCCGCGCCCCATTACGCACGCCTGTCCATCGCCCTGCATTGGCTGATGCTGGTGCTGCTGGCCGCTGTTTACGCCTGCATCGAGTTCCGCGGCCTGTTCCCCAAGGACAGCGCTGAGCGCAACCTGATGAAAGACCTGCACTTCATGCTCGGCCTGAGCGTGTTCGTGCTGGTCTGGCTGCGCCTGGCCGTGCGCCTGAGCCGCCCGACCCCGCCTATCGTGCCCAAGCCACCAGCCTGGCAGACCGGCCTTGCGCACCTGATGCACCTGGCGCTGTACCTGCTGATGATCGGCCTGCCCCTGGCCGGCTGGCTGATTCTCAGTGCCGCCGACAAACCGGTGCCGTTCTTCGGCCTGGAACTGCCGCACCTGATCGGCCCGAACCCGGACCAGGCCAAATTCATCAAGGGCTGGCATGAGCGGGTGGCGACCTGGGGTTACTGGCTGATCGGCCTGCATGCGCTGGCCGGGCTCTACCACCACTACGTGCAGCGCGACAACACGCTGCTGCGCATGCTGCCCTACAAGTAACCGCGACGGCCCTGCAGGCCGCCCGTGTGCAGGAAGATCAGGCGGGTACCGGGCGCGAACAGCCCGGCCTCGACCTGATCGCGCAGGGCCAGCAAGGCCTTGCCGGTATACAGGGCCTCGAACGGCACGCCCGTGTACTGCTCACTCTCGGCGACGAAGGCCAGCAACTCATCATCGAACTTACCGAAGCCGCCACGGCAGGCATCGTGCAACTGGTAGCCCTGCGTGCCGGCCAGTTCAGCGACTGCCTCCGGCACGCCATGATCCATCGGCACCGCCAAGGCGCCATGCACTGCATGCGCCCCTGCCTCGGCCAGCACCAGCCCTGCCAGCGTGGTGCCGGTACCTGCAGCCAGCCACCAGGCGTCGTAGCCTGGCCATCCCAGTGCCGACAATTGCGCACGCGCCTGCTGGACGACCAGCGCACAACCCTCGGCGCCTGCTGCCCCGCCACCGCCCTCGGGAATGCAGTGCCAGCCTGGATAACGCGCCTGCCAAGGCTGCCAGAACCCAGCCTCATGGCGTGCCCGATAGCCGCCGTAGCCTAGCCAGTGAAGGTCCATGCCCAAGGCTTGCAGGTCGCGCACCGTGGGGGTTTCCTGGGGGTGGCCGCGCAACAGCCCGGCGGTGGCGAAGCCGAAGCGTTTGCCGGCTGCAGCCAGGGCGTGGAGGTGGTTGGAATGATTGCCGCCCAGGCTGATCAGGCCGGGGGCACTGGAATGATGGGCTTGCTGCAGGTGGTGGCGAAGCTTGAACCACTTGTTGCCGCTGATCAGCGGGTCGATCAGGTCCAGGCGCAGGATGGCGGCCTGAATTTCAGCTTGCTGGAGCCAAGGCAGATCAAGAGGCTGGAGCGGGGCTTGGGGTAGATGCAGGTACATGGAGCGGAGTCTATCAGTGAAATTCTGGGGGCGCTGCGCCCCCCTTTCACGACACAAGGCCGCTCCTACAAGGGAACGTGTCGCCTGTAGGAGCGGCCTTGCGTTGCGAAAGGGCCGCACAGCGGCCCCGGCGATCTCAAAGTTCAGCGGCCAATCGAGACCCTTGGTTGATGGCCCGTTTGGCATCCAGCTCGGCTGCCACATCGGCGCCACCGATCAGGTGCACCGACTGCCCTGCCGCCAGCAGCCCTTCGTGCAGCTCACGCAACGGCTCCTGCCCGGCGCAGATCACCACGTTGTCCACGGCCAGCACCTGCGGCTCACCGTCGCCAACACGAATATGCAGGCCGGCGTCGTCAATCTGCAGGTACTCGACACTGTTGAGCATCTGCACCTGTTTGTTTTTCAACCCGGTACGGTGAATCCAGCCGGTGGTCTTGCCCAGGCCATCGCCGACCTTGGACTTCTTGCGCTGCAACAGGTACACCTGCCGCGCCGGCGCGTGTGGCTCGGCCTTGATCCCGGCAACCCCACCGCGCGCCTCCAGGTGGGTATCAATCCCCCACTCTTTCCAGAACGCTTCGCGGTCCTGGCTGCTGGCCACGCCCTGATGCACCAGGTACTCGGAAACATCGAAACCGATGCCGCCCGCGCCAATCACCGCGACCGATTTGCCGACCGGTTTGCGCTCGAGCAGCACGTCCAGGTAGCTCAGCACCTTGGCATGTTCGACACCGGGAATGGCCGGGGTACGTGGCGCAATACCACTGGCCAGGATGATCTCGTCGTATCCACCGCTTACCAGCGCCTGCACATCGACCCGGGTATTCAGGCGCAGGTCGACACCGGTGCTTTTCACCTTGTTGCGGAAGTAGCGCAAGGTCTCGTGGAATTCCTCCTTGCCCGGCACCCGTTTGGCCACGTTGAACTGCCCACCAATCTCGCTGGCGGCTTCGAACAACGTCACCTCATGGCCACGCTCGGCCGCCACGGTGGCCGCTGCCAGGCCTGCTGGGCCTGCGCCAACCACGGCGATGCGCTTCACGGCGCGCACCGGCAGGTAGTTGAGCTCGGTCTCGTAGCAGGCCCGCGGGTTGACCAGGCAACTGGTCAGCTTGCCACCGAAGATGTGGTCCAGGCACGCCTGGTTGCAGCCGATGCAGGTATTGATTTCGTCAGCACGCCCTTCTGACGCCTTGTTGACGAAGTCCGGGTCGGCAAGGAATGGCCGGGCCATCGACACCATGTCGGCATCACCCTCGGCCAGCACCGCTTCTGCCACTTCCGGGGTATTGATGCGGTTGGTGGTGATCAGCGGAATGTTCACCACGCCACGCAGCTTGGCGGTGACCTTGCTGAACGCCGCACGCGGCACTTTGGTGGCGATGGTGGGGATGCGCGCTTCGTGCCAGCCGATGCCGGTATTGATCAATGTTGCGCCAGCCTGTTCGATGGCCTTGGCCAGCACCTCGATCTCGTCCCAGGTGCTGCCGCCCTCGACCAGGTCGAGCATCGACAGGCGGAAAATGATGATGAAGTTCGGCCCCACCGCATCGCGCACGCGGGTGACGATCTGCACCGCCAGGCGCATGCGGTTTTCGTAGCTGCCGCCCCAGCGATCAGTGCGGTGGTTGGTATGGGCAGCGAGGAACTGATTGATGAAGTAGCCTTCCGAGCCCATGATCTCGACACCGTCGTAGCCCGCGCGCTGTGCCAGCGCGGCGCAATTGACGAAGTCGGCGATCTGCTTCTCGATACCCGCTTCGTCCAGCTCCTTGGGTTTGAACGGGTTGATCGGTGCCTGGATCGCGCTCGGCGCTACCAGGCGCGGGCTGTAGGCGTAGCGCCCGGTATGCAGGATCTGCAGGCAGATCTTGCCACCTGCGGCATGCACGGCCTCGGTGACGATGCGATGCTTGTCAGCCTCTTCCTCGGTGCTGAGCTTGGCAGCGCCGGAGTACCCCCCACCTTCATCGTTCGGTGCAATGCCACCCGTAACCATCAGGCCGACACCACCCCGGGCGCGCTCGGCAAAATACGCCGCCATGCGTTCGAAACCGCCCGGGCGCTCCTCGAGGCCGGTGTGCATCGAGCCCATCAGGGTGCGGTTGCGCAATGTGGTAAAGCCCAGATCCAGCGGGGCCAGCAAATGCGGGTAGCGGTCGGCAGCCATGGTACGGTTCCCCAGGTGGCGTGATCACGGAGTGCGAGCACCTCTGCGGGTGCCCGTCGTTTGTCTGCCTGCGACATTAAACAGCCGTTTGAACGCGCTCAATGATCGAAACTGACAACTTATTGATCCTTGCGCACAGCAGTACTACCCTAGGTAACCCTCTTATCCAAGGCGCTGCACCGCTTCATGCGAAAACTCCTGGCAGGCGCCCTGGCGCTGGTGACGATTGCCGCGCTTTGCGGTTACGGCTTCTGGACCCAACAGCGCCCGGAAGGCCACTACCTCTCCGATTTGCGCATCGAACTGGCGCTCAACCACGGCGTGCCTGGCGAGCATGGCAATCTGCTGGGTATCGAGCCGTTGCTGTTCCCCAGCGACTACCAGAACCTGCAACGTCTGCACCGCAAGCTTTCTGCCTACCTGGAGCAGGCTCGCACCCAGGGCCTGGTTGGCCCGCGCACGGTCGTGGTGCTGCCCGAGCACATCGGCACCTGGCTGTGGGCGCGAGGCGAAAAAAACGAGCTGTACCAGGTCACCCGCAACCGTGACGCCGAGCAGTGGCTGGAGCTGAGCAACCCGCTGCGCTATGGCCTGGCGATGCTGAGCGCCAATGGCGACGATCGGCGCGCCGATGCCCACCTGCGCATGAAAGCCCAGCAGATGGCCAGCGATTACCAGCAACTGTTCGGCGGCCTGGCCAAGGAGTTCGGCGTGACCCTGGTGGCAGGCTCGATCGTACTGCCCGCGCCCTACGTCGATCAGGGCGTGCTGCACATTGGCCACGGGCCGCTGTTCAACAGCAGCATGGTGTTTGCTGCGGATGGCTCGCTGCTGGGCCAACCCCAACACCAGCAATACCCCGACAGCGAAACACGGCGCTACATCCACCCTGGCCGGGATTACCCGTTGCAGGTACTGCAGACTCCCGCCGGGCGCCTCGGCGTACTGATTGGCAGCGACAGCTGGTACCCCGAAAACCAGCGCCAATTGCAGCAGCAGCAAGTCCAGCTGATCGCCAACCCGGTGTTCCTCAGCGGCAAAGGTAGCTGGGATGCCCCCTGGCGCGGCAATCGCCATCAGGACGCCGCTGCCGAGCTGGCCCTGCAGCGCGGCGAGGTCAGCGAGCAGACCGCCTGGCAACGCCTGACCCAGGCCGCAGGTGACAGTGTCAGCAGCATGAGCGTGTTCATGCGTGGGCAGTTCTGGGAACAGGGGAGCGACGGCCAGGGCTTTGCCCATCAGTCAGGTGAGTTGCTGGCAGGCCCTCCCAGCCACGGCGCGCGCCTACTGAACGTGTGGCTGTAGGCACATGAGCCGCCCCCGCGTGCGCCTTGGCGACCTTTCGGTAGGTTTCGTCCAGCCTCTTGCCGAGGCGCTGCGCGAGCTGGGCCATGATCCGGCTTCGCTGTTGCAGCAATACGGGCTCGATACCGCACGCCTGGCCGAAGCCGGTGCGCGCCTGTCGATCCCGCGCTACATGCACTTGGGGCATGCGGCCATCGCGCTGTGTGGCGAGCCTGCGCTGGGCCTGCGCATGGGGCAACTCAGCCGCCTGGCCCAGGCCGGTTTGGCCGGCGTCACAGCGGCCCAGGCCCCGACCCTGGGAGAGGCGGCACACACACTGCTGCGTTTCGAGCCACTTTACGCCGCCAACTATCGTGGCCATTCCAGCTACCAGGAAGACGCCCAAGGCGCATGGCTGAGCTTCTATTCGATCAGCCCCTACAACGACTACAACCGCTTTGTGGTCGATTCGCTATTGGCCGGCTGGCTGACTCAGCTCGCCGCCCTGGCTGGCGCCCCTTTGCAGGCCGAGCGCCTGGAAGTCGAATTCGATGCACCCGGCTACGCCGCCAGGTATCAATCCCTTTGCAGCACACCGGTGCAATTCGCCGCCAGTGCCAACCGCTTGCGTCTGAGCCGCAGCACGCTCGAGCTGGCCAACACACAGCACTGCCCGAGCACCTTCGCCCACCTGCTGCAGTTGTGTGAAGCGCAGATGCTCCAGAGCACACGGGTACGCAGCCTGGGCGAGCGCATCACCCACCTGCTCGGGCCGTTGCTCAATGGCGGTCGTGAACCCGACCTGGAAGAAGTGGCATTGCACCTGCAACTGCCCACCTGGACATTGCGGCGCAAACTGGCTGAAGAAGGCACGCGTTTTCGCGACCTGCTCAATGACACACGACGCGACCTTGCCGAAGCCTATATCCGCGATACGGAGCTGGCCTTTGGCGAAATCGCCTATCTGTTGGGGTTTGCATCGGCAGAGGCCTTCCAGCGCGCATTCAAGCGCTGGACGGGCCTTACGCCGGGGGAGTTTCGCCGCAACCAGCGGCGGGCAGGTTAGAGCTCTGTGGCGTCGTCTGCCGGTTCTGGCGGGTCCAGTTCGTAAGCCTGAAATTCGAGCAGCTCTTCCTGATAGTCATCCATCGCCCTGCGTCCTCTACTCATCTGTCTTCGTTGGTCATGCCTTCAACCTAAGCGAGCCGGGTGAAGGAATGATGACAAGCTCATGAGTGGTAAACGTAGCAGGTGTTCAGGAACTTATCGCCGCTCATCTGTAACAGCTGATTAAAGCGACGGCGATGCCGACGCAGCAGGCTCTGCGTCCTGCTGCACCTGAATCGGTGCAGCCTCCGCGGGCGGCGCCACCGGTTGCGAACCCTGGCTGTCATCGACCACCGGTTTGGCAACTGCTTCACTGGCAGGAGCAACCGCCGCAGGTGCGGGAGAGCTCTCAACCAGCGGGGCTGCCGTTGGCGGTGCGGCTGCTGGCGCCACTGCTGCCTGTTCCGGCAAGCCCAGGTCTGGCGCGGGCTTTTCGGGCTTGACGACAGGCGCCTCGACCTTCGCCTTGGCGACCTTCTTCGGCTTGGGCAGGAAACTTTCGACAAGGGCGAAGTAACGGTCGTAGAACTGGGCCGCCGTGACCGTCTCGCTGGCGACCTTGACCATCGAGTCGTCGCTGGAGCCAATCGGCATGGATACCGAACCGAGCACACCGACACCCAGGCTGGCCGAGCTGTTGGACTTTTTAAGGCTGTAGCGGTCCTGCAGCGCGTTGGCGAACATGGTCGAACGCTTGTCGTCGTTGACATCTGGCGCACAGGTCACGTTGAAGCTGATCTGCAGGTGGTTTTCGCTGTTCTGCTGGAAGCTCTTGTTGCCCATCACCTGGTTGGCGCCACTGCTGGTGATGATGTAGCCCTGGCTGAGCAGTGCACGGCGGGCTGCTTCGCAGGAGCCGGCATCGGTCACCGGGAAGCTGCGCGAATAGGTCCCCGAATCGTCGAAGTTCTCGTGCTCGTAGATGGCGGCTTTCTTCGAGGAGCAACCGGTCACGCCCGCCAGCACCAGGGCCAGCCCGAGCGCACCAAAGACGGATGATCTGGTCATTGCGGATTCCGGGTAAGTCAAAAAGAGGCCTATTGTGCATCACAGCAGGCAAGCACAGGAACCGTTGATCGGTGAAGAGTCTGTCAGGTTCGTGTAAATCTGGTCATCGCCGAGGCCCATAAACGAAAAAAGCGACCCGAAGGTCGCTTTCTCGGTGCTTCAAGGCGTTCAAGGGCCTTGTAGCGAAGATGGCGCAGCGGACGGGACTCGAACCCGCGACCCCCGGCGTGACAGGCCGGTATTCTAACCGACTGAACTACCGCTGCGTATCATTCAGGCTTGCGCCCGATTGAAACCTGGGTCTACCCTTCCGGCGCGATGGCCTCAGGGCAGGCACAAAAAAAGCGACGTGAGATCGCTTCATCTGTGATTGCTTCAAGGTGTTCTAGGGACCTCGAAACGAAGATGGCGCAGCGGACGGGACTCGAACCCGCGACCCCCGGCGTGACAGGCCGGTATTCTAACCGACTGAACTACCGCTGCGTATCGTTCAGGCTTGCGCCTGATTGAAACTGGGATCAGCCTCAGGCGTTTTGCCTTAGGCTTCAGACCGGTGCCAAGCACCCATCTGCTACTGAAAAATGGCGCAGCGGACGGGACTCGAACCCGCGACCCCCGGCGTGACAGGCCGGTATTCTAACCGACTGAACTACCGCTGCGCAGTGCGTTTCTCTCCGGCTATGGCTTCATCAGAAGCGTCCAGCGCTAGAAACAATCTCAGGAAGTGGTGGGTGATGACGGGATCGAACCGCCGACCCTCTGCTTGTAAGGCAGATGCTCTCCCGGCTGAGCTAATCACCCTCGCGATGTTGCTTGTTGCGTTTGCTTCGCTGAGGCCGCGAAATTTACGCAGGTACCGAAGCTAAGTCAATAGCCCCGTTGAATTTTTTTCAAAAAAGGCAAAAACGGAAAAGGGACCTTTCGGTCCCCTTCCCTTAGGGCTGCCAGCTCAGGTGTAGATCATCTTGCGGGTCATGCCGCCGTCGACCACGAACTCCTGGCCGGTGACGAACCCGGCCTGGCGCGACAGCAGCCAGGCGACCATGGCCGCAACATCTTCCACGGTCCCTACCCTGCCGGTCGGATGCTGAGCATGATCGGCATCGGTCAACGGCTCGGCACGGCGCTGGGAAGGGTCACGCGCATCGATCCAGCCCGGGCTCACCGCATTGACACGGATCTCCGGGCCCAGGCTCATGGCCAGTGCATGGGTCAAGGCCACCAGGCCGCCCTTGCTCGCCGCGTAGGCCTCGGTGTCCGGCTCGGACTGCCGGGCACGGGTAGAGGTCAGGTTGACGATTGCGCCATTGTGCGCACGCAGGTACGGCGCACAATGCTTGGCCAGCAGCATGGGGCCATTGAGGTTGACGGCCAGCACCCGGTTCCACTGCGCCAGGCTCAGGCTTTCCAGGGTCTGGTTGTGCGGGTTGGCGATCGCCGCGTTGCACACCAGCGCATCCAGCCGCCCGAACTGGCCGAGCACCTCGGACACCCCGGCACTGACCTGGGCCTCGTCGGCCACGTCCATGGTGATGAACCAGGCGTTTTCACCCAAGGCCTTGGCAACCTTGTTGCCGCGCTGGCGGTCAAGGTCGCTGAGCACCACTTGCCAACCTTCGCAGATAAGCCAGGCGGCAATGCCCAGGCCGATGCCGCGAGCGGCACCGGTGACCAGGGCAACCCGACCGTTATGGCCTGGCACACCGCCTCGGATTTCCATCACAGCACCGCCAACCCACGGGCGAGGTCCGCCTGCAGGTCGGCCACGTCTTCCAGGCCCACGGCAACCCGGATCAGGTTGTCACGGATACCTGCAGCCTCACGCTCCTGCGGCGACAGACGGCCGTGGGAGGTGGTGGCCGGGTGGGCGATGGTGGTCTTGCTGTCGCCGAGGTTGGTGGTGATCGAAATCACCCGGGTCGCATCGATGAAGCGCCAGGCGCCCTCTTTGCCACCTTTGACCTCGAAGCTGACCACCGCACCAAAGCCACTCATCTGGCGCTTGGCCAGTTCGTGCTGCGGGTGGCTCGGCAGGCCGGCGTAATGCACCTTCTCCACGCCGTCCTGCTGCTCCAGCCACTCGGCCAGCCGCTGGGCGCTCTCGCAGTGCGCACGCATGCGCAGCTTGAGGGTTTCCAGGCCCTTGGTGAAGATCCAGGCGTTGAACGGGCTGAGGGTCGGCCCGGCGGTACGCAGGAAGCCCACCACTTCTTTCATCTGTTCGGCTCGGCCGGCAACCACACCCCCCATGCAACGGCCCTGGCCATCGATGAACTTGGTGGCCGAGTGGAACACGATGTCGGCACCGAGCTTGAGCGGTTGCTGCAAGGCCGGGGTGCTGAAGCAGTTGTCTACCACCAGCAAGGCGCCACGGGCGTGGGCAATTTCAGCCAGCGCACGGATGTCGACCAGTTCGGCCAGTGGGTTGGACGGCGATTCGACGATCAGCAGCTTGGTATTGTCCTTGATGGCCTTTTCCCAGCCAGCGAGGTCGACCAGTGGCACGTAGTCCACTTGCACGCCGAAGCGCTTGAAATACTTCTCGAACAGGCTGATGGTCGAGCCGAACACGCTCTGCGACACCAGCACGTGGTCACCAGCACTGCACAGTGACATGACCACGGCAAGGATCGCTGCCATGCCGGTGGAAGTGCCCACGGCCTGCTCGGCACCTTCCATGGCCGCCAAGCGCTCTTCGAACGCACGCACGGTCGGGTTGGTATAGCGCGAGTAGACGTTGCCCGGCGTTTCGCCGGCAAAGCGCGCAGCGGCATCGGCTGCCGTGCGGAACACATAGCTGGAGGTCAGGAACAGCGCTTCGCTGTGCTCGGCCTCCGGTGTACGGTTTTGACCAGCGCGCACCGCCAGGGTGTCGAAACCGACACCCTCGAGGTCACTGTCCAGTCGTCCGGCATCCCATTGATCCGTCATGCCGTCGCTCCCAAATCAGTTGTTGTAGAGGTCGATGATCGCGCTGACCGCCTGGTTCTTGACCTTGGCCAAGTCGTTACGGGCCTGCTCGATGCGGTCGAGGTAGGCTTCGTCGATGTCGCCGGTGACGTATTCACCGTTGAACACCGCGCAATCGAAATGATCGATCTTGATCTTGCCGCCACCGACCGAGTCGATCAGGTCTGGCAGGTCCTGGTAGACCAGCCAGTCGGCGCCGATCAACTCGGCCACCTGTTCGGTGGTACGGTTGTGGGCGATCAGTTCGTGAACACTCGGCATGTCGATGCCGTAGACGTTGGGGTAGCGCACCGCAGGGGCTGCGGAGCAGAAGTAGACGTTCTTGGCGCCGGCTTCGCGGGCCATCTGGATGATCTGCTTGCAGGTGGTGCCGCGCACGATCGAGTCGTCCACCAGCATCACGTTCTTGCCGCGGAACTCCAGCTCGATGGCGTTGAGCTTCTGGCGCACCGATTTCTTGCGCGCAGCCTGGCCAGGCATGATGAAGGTACGGCCGATGTAGCGGTTCTTGACGAAGCCTTCGCGGAATTTCACGCCCAGGCGGTTGGCCAGTTCCAGCGCGGCAGTACGGCTGGTGTCCGGAATCGGGATGACCACGTCGATATCGTGCTCAGGGCGCTCGCGCATGATCTTGTCGGCGAGCTTTTCACCCATGCGCAGACGGGCCTTGTACACCGAGATACCGTCGATGATCGAGTCCGGGCGGGCCAGGTAGACGTGCTCGAAGATGCACGGTTGCAGCTTCGGCGCTTCGGCACACTGCTTGGTGAACAGCTGGCCTTCTTCGGTGATGTATACCGCTTCGCCTGGCGCCAGGTCGCGGATCAGGGTGAAACCGAGCACGTCCAGGGCGACGCTTTCCGAGGCGATCATGTATTCCACGCCTTCGTCGGTGTGGCGCTGGCCGAACACCACCGGGCGGATGCCATGCGGGTCACGGAAGCCGACGATACCGTAGCCGGTGATCATCGCGACGACTGCATAACCACCGACGCAGCGGCTGTGCACGTGGGAGACTGCGGCAAACACGTCTTCTTCGGTCGGCTGCAGCTTGCCACGCACTGCCAGCTCATGGGCGAACACGTTCAGCAGCACTTCCGAGTCGGAATTGGTGTTGACGTGGCGCAGATCAGACTCGTAGATCTCCTTGGCCAGCTGCTCGACGTTGGTCAGGTTACCGTTATGCGCCAGGGTGATGCCGTATGGCGAGTTGACGTAGAACGGCTGGGCTTCGGCCGAAGTCGAGCTGCCCGCGGTCGGGTAGCGCACGTGGCCGATGCCGATGCTGCCGACCAGGCGCTGCATGTGGCGCTGCTGGAACACGTCGCGCACCAGGCCATTATCCTTGCGCAGGAACAACCGGCCGTCGTGGCTGGTCACGATACCGGCAGCGTCCTGGCCGCGGTGCTGGAGGACCGTAAGCGCGTCATACAGCGCCTGATTGACGTTCGACTTACCGACGATACCGACGATGCCACACATGCGACGCAACCCCTACTTTGATGAAACTTGAACGAACAGCGCTCAGGGCTTTGCCGGCCCGAGCAACTGCTCCTTGAATGGAAGATCAGCCGGAGCGCTGATCAGCCCACTGGAAGTCCACTGCCCGGTGAAACCCAGAATCAGGTTTTTCGACCAGTCAGCGACCAATAGAAACTGTGGTATCAGGCGTGATTCCTGCCACCAGGTGTCTTGTTGCACCGGCCCCAGGCTGAGCAGCCCGACGGCCACCACCACCAGCAAGCCCCCGCGCGCGGCGCCAAAGGCCATGCCGAGGAAACGATCGGTACCGGACAGCCCGGTCACGCGGATCAGCTCACCGATGAGGAAGTTGAGCATGGCCCCCACCAGCAGGGTGGCGACGAAAAGAATGGCGCAGCCGGCGATGATGCGCATCGACGGCGTCTGGATGTAGCTTTCAAGGTACACCGAAAGCGACCCGCCGAACATCCAGGCAACCGCCCCTGCAACGATCCAGATGAGCAGGGACAAGGCCTCCTTGACGAAGCCGCGCTTGAGACTGATCAGTGTGGAGACGGCGATGATCGCGATGATCGCCCAATCAACCAGGGTAAAGGCCACGGTGCTGCCTGCAGACGTTTGAGGCGGCGCATTTTACCAGAGCGAAAGGCTGGGAGTAAGCGGAATGTCAGGTGGATCGGCGGGTCAGGTTTTCGGGCCTGCGGCGCCCTTTTGTGAGCGCCCCGGCAAGGCAGTTCCTACCATGGCGGCAGTGCGCAGCTTCAGCCTTTTTCAGGCTGGAATCGCGTCACGAAGCCATTGAGCTTCTGCTGGCGGTTGATCACGTCTTTCAGCCTGTCAGCTTCGGCTCGCTCGATCAGCGGCCCGACATACACCCGGTTCATGCCACCGGCCGAGCGGATATAGGCGTTGTAACCCTGGCTGCGCAGGGTCTTCTGCAGGTTCTCGGCGCCGGCACGGCTGGACAGGCTGGCCAGCTGGATCGACCAGCTCACCGGCAAGCCATTGACGTCGATCTTCGACGGCGCAGGCGCAGACGCTACGGGCGCCGCTGCCTTGGCAGCAGGTGCGGGCGTTGGCGTGGGCACAGGCGTCTGCGGCTTGGGCTGGGCTTGCACCTGGGGCTGAGGCTGGGTCTGCGGCGACGGCGTGATCGGCTGGCTCGGCGCCCTCACCGGCGCTGTCGACTCGCTGACCACCACCGGCTGTTGCTGGGGCTCCTCCGGCAGCGGCTGCGGTTCAGGCACTGCCACCTGCTCGACCTTGACCTCCGGCAGGCTCGGCATGGCCGGCGCCTGTGGGGCGTCGACACGCACCTGGCGCATCTCGTCCTGGCGGGTGAACAGCATCGGCAGGAATATCACCGCCAGCGCCACAAGCACCAACGCACCCACCATGCGCTGCTTCATCCCTTTGTCCAGCACTGCCATCTAGTCACCCCTCCAGGGCCTGCCGCTCCAGCCATTCCAGGGCCTCGGCGACACAGAAAAACGAACCGAACAGCAGAATCTGGTCATCCGCTGTCGCCTGCGCGCATTGCCCTTCAAGGGCGGCGTCGACACTGGCGTAAGACTTCACCGCAGCGCCGTGGTTCGTCAAGGCAGCGGCCAATTCGGCAGCCGGACGGCTGCGTGGCGTGTGCAGAGGCGCAACTGCCCAGTCGTCGACCAGCCCATTTAGGGGCGCAATGACACCCTGCAGGTCCTTGTCGGCAAGCAGGCCGAACACCGCCAGGCGACGACCTTTCAGCGGTCGCGCAGCCAGACGCCGGGCCAGATACTCCGCAGCATGCGGGTTGTGCCCGACATCCAGCAGCAGTTCCACAGCCCGGCCCTGCCAGGTCAACTGACGACGATCGAGGCGACCGGTGATGCGGGTGTCGAGCAGGGCCTGGCGGATCTGGCTGGCATCCCACGGCAAGCCCATCAGCAGGTAGGCCTGCAAGGCCAGGGTAGCGTTCTCCATGGGCAGGTCGAGCAGCGGCAGGCCATGCAGCTCGACCGGCTTGCCGTCTCCCGTGACCCCGCGCCAGTCCCAGCCAGCTTCGCTGCTTGCCAGATCGAAATCACGGCCGCGCAGGAACAGTGGCGCAGCCAGTTCGGCGGCCTTGTCGAGCAGCGGTTGTGGTGGATCGAGATCACCGCACAGTGCCGGTTTACCCTGGCGGAAGATGCCGGCCTTCTCGAAGGCCACCAGCTCGCGAGTATCGCCCAGGTAGTCGACATGGTCGACGCCGATGCTGGTCACCAGCGCCAGGTCGGCATCCACCACGTTCACGGTGTCCAGGCGGCCACCGAGGCCCACTTCAAGTACCACGGCATCCAGCTGCGACTGGTAGAACAACCAGAACGCTGCCAGCGTACCCATCTCGAAGTAGGTCAGGGAAATTTCGCCCCGCGCCGCCTCGACGGCGGCGAAGGCTTCGCACAGGCGCTCATCGCTGGCTTCACGGCCATCGATCACTACCCGTTCGTTGTAGCGCAACAGGTGAGGCGAACTGTACACGCCCACCTTCAGCCCCTGGGCGCGCAGCAGCGAGGCCACGAAGGCGCAGGTCGAGCCCTTGCCGTTGGTGCCAGTCACCGTTACCACGCGTGGCGCCAGCTTGCCCAGCGCCAGCCGGGCAAGCACCTTTTGCGACCGCTCCAGGCCCATGTCGATGGCCGAGGGGTGCAACTGCTCGAGGTAGGCGAGCCACTCGCCCAGGGATCGTTGTTTCATCACGCGACCGCAGCGACCTCACGGGCCTGCTCAGGGGTTTCCTGGCCGGTCATCTGTGCCAGCAGGCGAGCCAGGCGCGGGCGCAGCTCACCACGGGAGATGATCAGGTCGATGGCGCCGTGCTCCAGCAGGAACTCACTGCGCTGGAAGCCTTCCGGCAGTTTTTCGCGCACGGTCTGCTCGATCACGCGCGGGCCGGCGAAGCCGATCAGCGCCTTCGGCTCACCGACAATGACGTCGCCAAGCATTGCCAGGCTGGCGGAAACACCACCGTACACTGGGTCGGTCAGCACCGAGATGAACGGAATGCCTTCTTCGCGCAAGCGAGCCAGTACGGCCGAGGTCTTGGCCATCTGCATCAGCGAGATCAGCGCTTCCTGCATGCGCGCCCCGCCGGAAGCAGAGAAGCAGACCATCGGGCAGCGGTTTTCCAGGGCGTAGTTGGCGGCACGCACGAAGCGCTCACCGACGATGGCCCCCATGGAGCCACCCATGAACGAGAACTCGAAGGCGCTGACCACGATGGGCATGCCCATCAGGGTGCCGCTCATGGAGATCAGGGCGTCTTTTTCGCCGGTCTGCTTCTGCGCACCGGTCAGGCGGTCCTTGTACTTCTTGCCGTCACGGAACTTCAGGCGGTCGACCGGCTCCAGCTCGGCACCCAGCTCGGCGCGGCCTTCCGGATCGAGGAAGATGTCGATGCGGGCACGTGCGCCGATGCGCATGTGGTGGTTGCACTTGGGGCAGACATCCAAGGTCTTTTCCAGCTCCGGACGATACAGCACGGCCTCACAGGCTGGGCACTTGTGCCACAGGCCTTCCGGCACCGAGCTCTTCTTCACCTCGGAACGCATGATCGAAGGGATCAGTTTGTCGACTAACCAGTTGCTCATGCTTTTTTTCTCCAGTATTGGCGGACGGGGACCGGACTGGCCGGCCATGCCCTGCCCTTGAGCTCAAATTCTTCTATGAAACGATGACGGCCCGGCCACAGGGGCTGCCTGCGTGCCGCGCCGTCTTCAATCTGTCGTTTGGCCTAACGGCATGCCGCTGGCCGCCCCGCAGGGCTGCGAAACCTATGGACGATGGCGCGCCGCCAGCCGTCACATCTGCCGTCACGCCTGCTTCACCGCACGCATGAAGGCTTCGATCTTCGCTGCGTCCTTGATGCCCTTGGCCTGCTCCACCCCCCCGCTGACATCCACCGCGTACGGCCGCATCTGGGCGATCGCCTGGCCGACATTGTCGGCCGACAGCCCGCCTGCAAGGATGATTGGTTTGCTCAGCCGCGCCGGCACCAACGACCAGTCGAAGGCCTCGCCGGTACCGCCAGGCACACCGGCCACGTAGGTGTCGAGAAGGATGCCGCGAGCGCCGGCATAGTGCTTGCAGGCCGCTTCCAGGTCATCGCCCGGGCGCACCCGCAGGGCCTTGATCCAGGGGCGGTGATAGCCTTCGCAATCGGCCGGGGTTTCGTCGCCGTGGAACTGTAGCAGGTCCAGCGGCACCACCTCGAGAATCTCGTTCAGCTCGCAACGCGAGGCATTGACGAACAACCCGACAGTGGTCACGAACGGTGGCAGCTCGGCAATGATCGCCCGCGCCTGGCGCACGTCCACGGCACGCGGGCTTTTGGCATAGAAGACGAATCCGATGGCATCGGCCCCCGCCTCGGCGGCGGCCAGCGCGTCTTCGACGCGGGTGATCCCGCAGATCTTGCTGCGAACGTTGCTCATGGACAGCAAACCTTGAGTGAGTGGTGAAAGGCCCGATGGTAGCAAATGACTACCGACGCGTCAGTCGGCCAGCGCCTCGTAACCGGTCAAAAAGTGTGGACCGATGTAACGCTGCGGCAGCTGGAATTCTTCCGGGTACTCCACCTGTACCAGGTACAGGCCATAGGGGTGCGCGGTAACCCCGCCTTCGCGCCGGTTGCGCCCCTCCAGCACTTCGCGCGCCCACTCGACCGGGCGTTCGCCGGCACCAATGGTCATCAGCACCCCTGCGATGTTGCGCACCATGTGGTGCAGGAACGCGGTAGCACGCACGTCCAGCACGATCATCTGGCCGTGGCGGGTCACGCGCAGGTGGTGGATGTGCTTGATCGGCGACTTGGCCTGGCACTGGCTGGCGCGGAAGGCGCTGAAGTCATGAGTGCCGAGCAGGTACTGGGCGGCCTGGGCCATGCGCTCGACGTCCAGCGGGCGGTGGTTCCAGGTGACTTCCTCGGCCAGATGAGCGGGGCGGATCGGGTCGTTGTAGATTACATAGCGATAGCGCCGGGCACAGGCCTTGAAACGCGCATGGAAGTCGGCCGGCATCGGGCGCGACCAGACCACGCTGATGTCGTGGGGCAGGTTGAAGTTGGTACCGAGGGTCCAGGCGCGCTCGTCACGCACGGCACGGGTGTCGAAATGCACGATCTGCCCGCAGCCGTGCACGCCGGCATCGGTGCGCCCGGCGCAGATGACACTGATCGGCTCGTCGGCCACCTTCGACAATGCTTGCTCCAGGGCCTGCTGAACACTGGGCACGCCGCTGGCCTGGCGCTGCCAGCCACGGTAGCGTGAACCTTTGTATTCCACACCCAGGGCAATGCGGGTGAAGCCTTCGGCGGCCGATTCGGTGGCGGCGGTGTCGATGATGTCCAAGAGCGTGAAACCTGTGGGTAATACGGAATGGCGGGATTATAACGATAACGGCTGTGGGAGCGGGCTTGCCCGCGAAGCAGGCGCCGCGCTGGATGGCACGGGCTTCGCCCGTGTTCACGGGCAGCCCGCTCCCACAAGGCTCGTGCAAGCGTTCAAGTGTCGAGCATGACAGCTGCCCCCACAAGGACCGATTTCAGCTGCAGCTTTCAGACCAGGCGTGACAGCATCTCTTCGGCTTCCTGACGCTGGCCGTCGTCACCATCCTTGACCACTTCGTCAAGGATGTCGCGGGCGCCTTGGTGGTCGCCCATGTCGATGTAGGCACGCGCCAGGTCGAGCTTGGTGGCCACCTCGTCGGCACCGGAGAAAAAGTCGAAGTCGAGGTCGTCCAGTGGTGCGGGTTCGGCGGCGGCGTCCTCAGCGGTGAAGTGGGGCTCCAGCGATGGCGACTCCAGGCTCTGCGACAGCTTGTCGAGCTCGGCGTTGACGTCGCTCAGCTCCGAGGCGAAGCTTTTGGCAGCCGGTGAGTCGTCATCCAGCGACAGCGACAGGTCGAAGTCTTCAGGCAGTTCCAGCTCGGAAATCGGGTCGAATTCCGGGATGGCGTCGAAGGCTGCCAGCTCGGCAGCGACATCCACCGGCTCTTCATCCGCTGCAACCGGGGTTGCCGGGGCTGCCGCTTCACCGCCATCCAGATCGAAATCAGACAGGTCGAAATCGGCCAGGTCGTCGACACTCTGCGGCTCGGCCTGGGCCTGGGCCAGCAAGGCTTCGAAATCGTCATCGGCATCGGTTTCCGGTTCGGCGACTGCCTGCGGCGCTTCGGCCAACGGAACCTCACCCAGCCTTGGCGGCTCGAGCTGATCATCAGCTGGCAGATCATCACCCAGACTCAGGTCGAAGGCGCTGTCCAACGCATGGTCATCGAGCACCGAGGTCTCGGTGAAGGCCTCGGCGGCGGCTTCAAGCTCGGGCTCA
Organism: Pseudomonas sp. NBRC 111123; assembly: GCF_001320205.1. NCBI lineage: Bacteria > Pseudomonadati > Pseudomonadota > Gammaproteobacteria > Pseudomonadales > Pseudomonadaceae > Pseudomonas > Pseudomonas sp. NBRC 111123. The sequence goes on along the minus strand of NZ_BCAZ01000026.1, from coordinate 42,190 downwards.
GCTTCAGGTTCTGGCTCTGGCTCTGGCTCGACGACCGCCTGCGGTTCTGGTTCTGGTTCTGCTTCAGGCTCTGGTGCTGCTTCAGCTGGCGCTTGCGGCTCTTCCTGAAGCAGCTCCTGTACATACTGCTCGTCCATTTCGGCGGCCAGGGCCGCAGCACCCACGCCAACGGCAGCGAGACCCAGCATGGCCGGGTAGCGCTCCTTGAGGTTGCTGACCTGAGCAGTATTCGCTTCGTTGCCAGGCAGCTTGCGCTCTTGCTCGACGAAGGCGCTGTGGTCGCCCTGACGGGCATAGACGTCCATCAGCTTGAGGCGCAGGGTGTCATTTTCCGGCTGCGCCGCCACGGCCTTTTCCAGCAGGTCAGCCGCGTGGTTCAGGCGACCACGCGACACACTCAGGTCCACTTCGGCCAGCAGCTCGGCATTCGGGTCCTGCACCGGTTCGGGCTCGACAATCGGCGACGCAGGTGCATCCAATTTTTCCGCGGCCACGGCGGCGGCGGCCGAGGCGGCCACCACGGCAGGCGAGAGGGTCACGCTCGGCGCGGACACTTCCAGCTGATCGAAGCTGCTCGGCGGCAAGTCGAGGTCCGGGCTGCGCTCGCCCTCTTCGGCCAGTGCACGGGCCATGCGCAGGTGTTTTTCCGCTTCTTGCTGGGCCTTGCGCTTGCGCGCCAGCAGCAACAGCAGGAGCAACAGCACGAGGAACGCGGACCCGGCGATCAGGCCCAATACGACCGGATTGCCCAGCATTTCGTCCAGGGTGCCTGGCTGTTGTTGCGCAGCCGCCGCCTCGTCAGCTGGGGCCTCGGCAGGCGCGGTATCGACAGCTGCCGGTGCTGGCGCGACCACAGGCTCGGCCGGGGCGGCATCGGCTGCAGGGGGCTGTGCAGGGGCCGGCTCGCCAGGCAAGGCGGCCGCAGGCGGCGCCTCAGGTGCCGCGCCTTGGGCTTCAAGGCGCGCCAACTGGTCGTTCTTCAGCTGGATCAGCTTCTGCAGCTTGTCCATCTGGCTCTGCAGGTCGCTCACCCGGCTCTTCAGTTCGTCGTTGTCACGGCGGCTGGTATCCAGGCTTTCCTGGGCCACGGCCAGCTTGTCGTTGATGGCCTTGGCACTGTTACCGCCAGCCTGGTTGCCGGGGCTGACCAGGCGCAGGTTATCGCCCTGGGTGATACGTTCGGGCGCGGCGTCGGCGGCACCGCGGCGGGTGGCATCGAGCTGTCGCGCACGCGGCCCCAGGCGCCGGCCTTCACGCCAGGCCGCATACTGCTCGGCCACTTCACGATTGGCTTCGCCCTGAGGGATGTTCTGGATCTGCTGCTGGTCCGGCAGGCGCAGAACCTGGCCAACCTTCAGCTGGTTGATGTTGTTGCCAATGAAGGCATCCGGGTTGAGCGCCTGGATGGCGATCATGGTCTGCTGCACCGAGCCACCGCCCTGGGTATTGCGGGCGGCGATCTGCCACAAGGTGTCGCGGCGCTTGGTGGTGTAGCTACCTGCGCTGCTGGTGGCCGGATTGACATTGCCTGCCGCGGGCTGCTGACCCTGGGCCTTGGCCTGGTCGAGCAGCACGCTGTAGTCACGCAACAGGCGGCCTTGGGGCCACATCACCTGGACCAGAAACTTGACCACCGTGCCGGGCAGCGGCTGGCTGGAAGTGACCCGCAGCACGCTCTTGCCGTTGGGGTTGATCACCGGGGTGAAGGTCAGGTCTTCGAGGTAACTCGGAAACTCCACCCCGGCCTTGCTGAACTCTTCCGGTGGCGCCAGGCTCGGCGCCACTTCGGCTGCGGTGAGGTCGCGCACGTCGAGCAGTTCGATCTCGGCATCCAGAGGCTGGTTCTGCGCCGACTTCAATGTCAGTTCACCCAACCCCAGGGCATTCGCCATGCCCGACGTCAGCGCAGACGCTGCCGCCATGGCCAGAACCAGTTTGCGAATTCGAAGCATGACCTCTTCCCTTGTATGAATCGTCCCAAAAACCTGCGTGCGGCGCGGGACAAAAGTGCTCGCCAGTATCTTTTACGCCATGTGTTTAATCAACAATTGCGCCACCTGCACGGCATTCAGCGCAGCACCCTTGCGCACATTGTCGGTGGTCAACCAGAGGTTGAGCTGCTGGTTTTCGTCAATTCCATGGCGTACACGACCAACATAGACCACGTCTTGGCCGACTGCGTCACCGACCGGGGTCGGATAATCATCGTTTTCCACCAGCTCAACGCTTTCGGCATGTTCCAGTGCCTGGTTGACCTGTGCGAGATCGACCGGGTTGCGGCTCTGCACCGCCACACTGAAGCTATCGCCGAAAAACACCGGGACTTGAATACAGCTCACAGAAATCTTCAATTCCGGCAGCCCCAGCAGCTCGCGCAGCTCGCCAACAAGGCGGCGCTCCACGGCAGTATGGCCATGCTCGTCGACGGCACCGACCTGGGCCAGCAGGTTGAAGGCCATTTGCCGATCAAAGAAACGTGGCTCCAGCGGGCGGGCATTGAGCAGCTCGGCGGTTTGCCGGGCCAGTTCGCTGACCGCCTCGCGACCTTGCGCGGACACCGCCAGGGCAGCCATGACTTGCACCCGCTCAATGTCCAGTTGGCCCTTGAGCGGTGCCAGGGCAACGGCCAGGGCAACAGCTGCGCAGCTGGGGCTGGTGATGCGCGCTGGCCGCTTCAGTGTGGCAACGCTGTCACCATTGGCTTCCGGCACCACGGCCAAGGCATCTTCCAGGCCCCCGGAAAGGTCGATGACCGTGCAACCGCCCTGCTCGGCCTTGCTGGCAAAGCTGCGGCTGACGGCCGGGCTGGCGGCGAAGAAGGCCAGCTTGACCTGGGCGAAGTCGAAACTGTCGACCTCACGTACCTTGATCTTCTTGCCGGCGAACATCACGCTGCTGCCCGCCGATTCCATGCTGGCCAGCAGGTGCAGGGTACCGACCGGGAAGGCCAACTCCTCAAGGATCTGTACGAGGGTTTCACCGACGCTGCCGGTGGCGCCAACAATGGCGATGTCCAGGGGAGTGGTCATGGTAGAGATCCTTTTGCTGAAACGGCGGGGGCGGCACTTTACTTGGATTGTAGGCTTTTGTCTGTGCTGGCCTCTTCGCGGGTGAACCCGCTCCTACAGGGAAATCACCGCGCCAGACGATCGCGCTTTATCTGTGGGAGCGGGTTTACCCGCGAAGGGGCCAGCACAGGCATAAAAAAACCCGCGCTGTCACCAGCACGGGTTTTGGGTGCAGCAAGAACGATCAACGCTCCAGCAGGATCCGCAGCATGCGACGCAGCGGTTCGGCGGCGCCCCACAGCAGCTGGTCACCCACGGTGAACGCGCCCAGGTACTGGGAACCCATGTTCAGCTTGCGCAGGCGGCCAACCGGGATGTTCAGGGTGCCGGTAACCTGGGTCGGGGTCAGCTCTTGCATGCTGATCTCGCGCTGGTTCGGCACCAGTTTCACCCACGGGTTGTGCTGGCTGATCATGCCTTCGATATCGGCAAGCGGCACATCCTTGTTCAGCTTGATGGTCAGCGCCTGGCTGTGGCAGCGCATGGCACCGATGCGCACGCAGATACCGTCGACCGGGATCGGGCTCTTGAAGCGGCCGAGGATCTTGTTGGTCTCGGCCTGAGCCTTCCACTCTTCGCGGCTCTGCCCGTTCGGCAGTTCCTTGTCGATCCACGGGATCAGGCTGCCGGCCAGCGGCACGCCGAAGTTCTCGGTCGGGAACGCTTCGCCACGCATGGTTTCTGCCACCTTGCGGTCGATGTCGAGGATGGCGCTGGCGGGGTTGGCCAGGTCATCGGCAACGGCCGCATGGGTAGCGCCCATCTGCTTGATCAGCTCGCGCATGTTCTGCGCGCCGGCACCGGACGCCGCCTGGTAGGTCATGGCGCTCATCCACTCGACCAGGCCGGCTTCGAACAGGCCACCCAGGCCCATCAGCATCAGGCTGACGGTGCAGTTGCCGCCGATGTAGTTCTTGGTACCGGCGTCGAGCTGCTGGTCGATGACCTTGCGGTTGACCGGGTCGAGGACGATGACCGCGTCATCCTGCATGCGCAGCGAAGAGGCGGCATCGATCCAGTAACCCTGCCAGCCGGCTTCACGCAGCTTGGGGAACACCTCGTTGGTGTAGTCGCCACCCTGGCAGGTCAGGATCACGTCGAGGGTCTTGAGTTCTTCAATCGAATAAGCGTCCTTGAGCGGAGCAATATCCTTGCCCACGTTCGGGCCTTGGCCACCCACGTTGGACGTGGTGAAGAACACTGGCTCGATAAGGTCGAAATCCTGCTCCTCCAGCATCCGCTGCATGAGCACGGAACCGACCATACCGCGCCAACCGATCAGACCTACACGTTTCATCGCAACTACACCTTTGCTAAAAGTGGGCCGCCACCTCGAAAGTTTGGTGGCGGGCCAGAGAGATTACAGATTCCGCAACGCTGCGACTACTGCGTCGCCCATTTCCTGCGTGCCTACTTTGTCGCAGCCGGCCGACCAGATGTCACCGGTACGCAGGCCCTGGTCCAGCACGACGCTGACCGCCTTCTCGATCGCCTCGGCCGCCGCGTGCTGGTTGAAGCTGTAACGCAGCATCATCGACACCGACAGGATGGTCGCCAGCGGGTTGGCGATGCCCTGCCCGGCGATGTCCGGAGCCGAACCGTGGCAAGGCTCGTACATGCCCTTGTTGTTGGCGTCCAGGGAGGCCGACGGCAGCATGCCGATGGAACCGGTCAGCATGGAAGCTTCATCCGACAGGATGTCACCGAACATGTTGTCGGTCACTACCACATCGAACTGTTTCGGTGCGCGGACCAGCTGCATGGCGGCGTTGTCGACATACATGTGGCTCAACTCGACGTCCGGGTAGTCCTTGGCCACGTCTTCGACCACTTCACGCCACAGCTGGCTGGAGGCCAGGACGTTGGCCTTGTCCACCGAGCACAGCTTCTTGCCACGCACGCGGGCCATGTCGAAGCCGACACGGGCGATACGGCGCACTTCGCTTTCGCTGTAAGGCAGGGTGTCGTAGGCCTGACGCTCGCCACCTTCCAGCTCGCGCTGGCCGCGCGGGGCGCCGAAGTAGATGCCGCCGGTCAGCTCACGGACGATGAGGATATCCAGGCCCGAGACGATTTCCGGCTTCAGCGAGGAAGCGTCGGCCAGTTGCGGGTAGAGGATGGCTGGGCGCAGGTTGGCGAACAGGCCCAGCTGCGAACGGATTTTCAGCAGGCCGCGCTCCGGGCGGATGTCACGCTCGATCTTGTCCCACTTCGGGCCACCCACGGCGCCCAGCAGCACGGCGTCGGCCTTGCGTGCACGGTCCAGGGTTTCATCGGCCAGCGGCACGCCGTGCTTGTCGATGGCGGCGCCGCCGATCACGTCATGCTCGAGGCTGAAGCCGAGCTGGAACTTGTCGTTGGCCAGCTCCAGTACCTTGACCGCCTCGGCCATGATTTCCGGGCCGATGCCATCACCTGGGAGAATCAGAATCTGCTTGCTCATGCTTTCCTCTATCCATTCACGCGGTGCGACCAAGCGGGCCCCACCGAAAAGTTCTTATCGCTCGGCCCACAACACCAGCACATCGGTGCTGAACGAGCCATCGGCCTCGATCTGGTAATACTGCCGTACTTCTTCGCCCATGGCTTGCTGCAATTGGCGGATGGCAACGCGCATCGGCTCCGGGGTGCGCATGCGTTCGACCCAGCTGGCAAACTCCAGGCGCAATGGCTGGCGCGTGTGGCTGCGCACGTGCAGGCCGGCTTCGCTGACCTGGCGCTGCCATTCGGCGGCCGAGTAGTCGCGCACATGGCTGGTGTCGCGCAGCACTTCGACGGTCTGCAGGTAGGTGTCGAGCAACGGGCTGCCCGGCGACATCACATCGATGAATGCTGCCACACCACCCGGCTTGAGCACCCGGCGCACTTCGCGAAGGGCCACGCCGAGGTCGCTCCAGTGGTGTGCCGAGTAGCGGCTGAAGACGAAGTCGAACGAAGCGTCGGCGAACGGCAGGCGTTCGGCGGCGCCGCACTCGGTGATGATATTGCCCAGGCCGCGCTCACTGGCGGCACTGGCGACCACGTCGAGCATCGATTGCGAGAGGTCGTAGGCGACCACTTCGGCGACCAAAGGCGCGACGTGAAAACTGACATGGCCAGCACCGCAGCCCAGGTCCAGCACGCGGGCACTGCCCTGCCCCGCCAGCGCGGCCTGCAGCAGGGCGAATTCGCTGCCCTGGGCATGCACGGCGCTGCTGAGGTAGGCGCTTGCCTGTTCGCCGAACTGGCGCTGGACCACATCGGTGTGGGTGGTGCTGGTCATGACTAAATCCTTTTGGTTATTTGTTGCTTGTGCCGGCCCTTTCGCGGGTGAACCCGCTCCCACAGGTACAACGCTGCCCTCACGTCCTGTGGTACCTCTGTGGGAGCGGGTTTACCCGCGAAAAGGCCAGTACTGCTAACACCGAACTTCAGGCGTCACGGAACAGCCAAGGCTGGCTGGCGCGGTGCTTGCCTTCAAATGCCTTGATCGCATCGCTGTCCTGCAAGGTCAGGCCGATGTCGTCCAGGCCATTGAGCAGGCAGTGCTTGCGGAACGCATCGATCTCGAAGTGCAGCACCTTGCCATCCGGGCGGGTCACCGCCTGCGCCTGCAGGTCGATGGTCAACTGGTACCCCGGATTGGCTTCGACCTGCTTGAACAACTCGTCGACTTCCTCGTCGCTGAGGATGATCGGCAGCAAACCGTTCTTGAAGCTGTTGTTGAAGAAGATGTCAGCGAAACTTGGCGCAATCACGCTACGGAAGCCGTATTCATCCAGCGCCCACGGTGCGTGCTCACGGCTCGAACCGCAGCCAAAGTTTTCCCGCGCCAGCAGCACGCTGGCACCTTGGTAACGTGCGTGGTTGAGCACGAACTCCTGGTTCAGCGGGCGCTTGCTGTTGTCCTGGTACGGCTGACCGACATCCAGATAACGCCACTCATCGAACAGGTTGGGGCCGAAGCCGGTGCGCTTGATCGACTTGAGAAACTGCTTGGGGATGATCTGGTCGGTGTCGACGTTGGCACGATCCAACGGCGCGACGAGACCGGTGTGCTGGGTAAAGGCTTTCATGCTGCGCTCCCTTGGATCAACTCGCGGACATCGATGAAGTGGCCGGTCACCGCGGCAGCGGCAGCCATGGCCGGGCTGACCAGGTGGGTACGGCCACCGGCGCCCTGACGGCCTTCGAAATTGCGGTTGGAGGTGGACGCGCAATGCTCGCCGCTTTCCAGGCGGTCCGGGTTCATCGCCAGGCACATCGAGCAGCCAGGTTCACGCCATTCGAAGCCAGCTTCGAGGAAGATCTTGTCCAGGCCTTCACGCTCGGCCTGGGCCTTGACCAGGCCCGAGCCCGGCACCACCAGCGCCTGTTTGACCGTCGCGGCGACCTTGCGGCCCTTGGCGATTTCGGCGGCGGCGCGCAGGTCTTCGATGCGCGAGTTGGTGCACGAACCGATGAATACGCGGTCAAGCTTGATGTCGGTGATCGCCTGGTTGGCGGCGAGGCCCATGTACTTGAGGGCACGCTCGATCGAACCACGCTTGATCAGGTCTGGCTCGGCGGCCGGGTCCGGCACGCGCTGATCCACGGCCAGCACCATCTCCGGCGAAGTACCCCAGCTGACTTGTGGCTTGATTTGCGCAGCGTCGAGCTCGACTACGGTGTCGAACACGGCATCGTCGTCGGAAACCAGGTCTTTCCACGCTTCGACGGCACGCTTCCAGTCCTCGCCCTTCGGCGCATACGGGCGGCCTTCAACGTAGGCAACGGTGGTGGCGTCGGTCGCCACCAGGCCCACACGGGCACCGGCTTCGATGGACATGTTGCAGATGGTCATGCGGCCTTCCATCGACAACGCGCGGATGGCGCTGCCGGCGAACTCCATGGCATGGCCGTTACCACCGGCGGTGCCGATCTTGCCGATCACGGCAAGGACGATGTCCTTGGCGGTGACGCCGGCCGGCAACTGGCCTTCGACACGCACCAGCATGTTCTTCATCTTTTTGGCGACCAGGCACTGGGTGGCGAGCACGTGCTCGACCTCGGAAGTGCCGATGCCATGGGCCAAGGCACCGAAAGCGCCGTGGGTGGAGGTGTGCGAGTCACCGCAGACCACGGTCATGCCCGGCAAGGTGGCGCCCTGCTCCGGGCTGATGACGTGGACGATGCCCTGGCGCTCGTCGTTCATCTTGAATTCGACGATGCCATACTCGTCACAGTTCTCATCGAGGGTCTGCACCTGCAGGCGCGACACCTGGTCGGCGATGGCTTCGATGCCGCCCTTGCGCTCTGGCGTGGTCGGTACGTTGTGGTCCGGGGTGGCGATGTTGGCATCGATGCGCCACGGTTTGCGATTGGCCAGTCGCAGGCCTTCGAAGGCCTGGGGCGACGTCACTTCGTGAATGATATGGCGGTCGATGTAGATCAAGGACGAGCCGTCATCACGGCGCTTGACCTCATGGGCTTCCCAGAGTTTGTCGTAGAGCGTTTTGCCAGCCATCAGACTGTTCCTCATCAGCGTCTTTCTATGCCAAAGACCCCTTGGCTTGTACGGACGATGCTATGGGGTTAGATTGAATAACTCAAATTCATAATTTTTATGCTTTGGATAACCAACAGGAATTGTATGCCGTGGATCTGGCCAACCTGAGTGCCTTCATCGCCATTGCCGAAACCGGCAGTTTTTCCGGCGCAGGCGAGCGCCTGTTCCTGACCCAGCCAGCCATCAGCAAGCGCATCGCCGGGTTGGAGCAGCAACTGAACGTGCGCCTGTTCGATCGCCTGGGCCGCGAGGTTACCTTGACCGAAGCCGGCCGCGCGCTATTGCCCCGCGCGTACCAGATCCTCAACGTTCTCGATGATACCCGACGGGCGCTGACCAACCTCAACGGCGAGGTGAGCGGTCGCCTGACCCTGGCAACCAGCCACCACATCGGCCTGCACCGCCTGCCGCCGCTACTGCGGGCATTTACCCGTCAGCACCCCGCCGTGGCGCTGGATATTCAGTTCATGGATTCGGAACAGGCCTACGATGAAATCCTCCATGGCCGCGCTGAAATTGCCGTGATCACCCTCGCCCCCGAGCCTCACCACCTGGTCAAGGCCGTACCCGTGTGGGACGACGCCCTGGATTTCGTGGCAGCCCCCGAGCATCCGCTGGCCAGCAACCACGCTGTCAGCCTGGCCGACGTGGCCCGCCACCCGGCCGTCTTCCCCGGCGGCAACACCTTCACCCACCACATTGTGCAGCGACTGTTCGAAAGCCAGGGCCTGACGCCGAACATCGCCATGAGCACCAACTACCTGGAGACCATCAAGATGATGGTCTCGATCGGCCTGGCCTGGAGCGTGCTGCCCCGGACTATGCTGGACGATCAGGTTGCACCCATCGCCTTGCCCGGCATACAGCTGTCGCGCCAGCTAGGCTACATTCTGCACACGGAGCGCACGCTATCGAACGCTGCAAGGGCCTTCATGGCCCTGCTCGATAGCCACGCAGGGTCCGCCTGACCGGTCGTCAGCTCGGCATTTCCAACTCATGGACGCGTCAAACGCCAAAGGTCTGGTACCAATGCCCAAATCAGCAAATCGCTTTCCGCGCCTGCCGCGCATCCCTGCGGCCGACCCTCAGGAATCGGAACAGGCCTGGCAGAACGCCCCGCAACTGCTGGCCGCGCTCAATGGCGCCCGCCTGGGCGCCTGGCTGTGGGACATCGACACTGGCCGGATCAGCTGGTCACGGGGCACCCAGGCGCTGTTCGGCTTCGACCCGCAACGGCCGCTGCCCAACGACGTCGACTACCTCGACCTCCTGCCAGAGGAAGACCGCGCGCGAACCCGCCAGCTGTTCCACGCGGTGGTCAATGGCGAGCCGGTAGAACAGGCCATGCGCCATCGCATCCGCTGGCCGGACGGCAGCCTGCATTGGCTGGAAATCAACGGCAGCCTGACCCACGACCGCCATGGCCGCAGGCAGATGATCGGGGTGATCCGCGAAATCACTCGCCAGCGCGAACGGGAAAACGCGCTTATCAACTCGGAAAAGCGCTTCGCCACCCTATTTCACCTGAGCCCCAACGCGATTTTGCTGAGCCGCCGCCAGGACGGCATGATCATCGAGGTCAACCAGCACTTCGAGGACATGTTCGGCTGGCCTGGCGACCAGGTAATCGGCAAGACCAGCATCGAACTGGGCCTTTGGGTCAATCCCGAACAGCGTCACCAGGTCATCGAAGCAACCCGCGGCAACCAGGGCCCGGCAATCATGGAGGTGCAGTTCCGCGCCAGCACCGGCAAACTCCACGACGGCATTCTGTGCACCCAGAGCATCGACATGGAGGGCGTCACTTACCTGATCAGCACCTTCGTCGACACCACCGAACGCAAACGCGCCGAGCAGGCCCTCAAGGACAGCCAGGAACGCCTGGACCTGGCACTGGACTCGGCTCAGCTGGGCACCTGGGACTGGCACATCCCCAGCGGCATGCTCTACGGCTCGGCCCGCGCCGCGCAATTGCACGGGCTGGACCCGGTGCCGTTCCATGAGTCGTTCGACTCGTTCTTCGAAGGTGTGCCGGAGCACGAGCGTGCCAGCATGCGCCAGGCCTACCGCAGCCTGCGCGAAGGCCCGGCAGGCAACTACCAGATCACCTACCGCGTACAGCTGGAAAATGGCACCTCACGCTATATCGAAAGCCGTGCACGCCTCTATCGCGACGACCAGGGCAACCCGTTGCGCATGGCCGGCACCTTGCTCGATATCACCGAGCAGGTAGAACGTGAACAGCGCCTGAGCGCCTCGGAAGAAAAATTCGCCAGCCTGTTCCAGGTCAGCCCCGACCCGATCTGCGTAACCCGCCAGGACACTGGCCAGTTCATCGAGATCAACCCGGCCTTCACCCAGACCTTCGGCTGGAATGCCGAACAGGTGATCGGCCGCACCGCCGAAGAGATTGGCCTGTGGGCCGAATCGATCGAACGCGCCCAGCGCATCGAGCGGGTGATCCGCGAACAGGCGCTGAGCAATGTCGCGGTGGTGGTCAACCACCGCAATGGCTCGCCACTGACCTGCGTGATTGCCAGCCGCCTGATCACCGTCGACGACCAGCCCTGCAGCGTCACCACCTTGCGCGACATCACCCAGCAGCAACGTGCCGAGGCGGCGCTCAAGTCCAGCGAAGAGAAGTTCGCCAAGGCCTTCCATTCCAGCCCCGACGCCATCACCATCACCGAACGCCGCAGCGGCCGCTACCTGGAAGTCAACGACGGATTCTGCCGCCTGACCGGCTACAGCGCCGGCGAAGTGATCGGCCGCAGCGTCTACGAAATCGGCATCTGGGCCGATGACAAGCAGCGCGGCGCCCTGCTCAGCGAGCTCAAGGCGCGTGGCCGGGTGCACCACCGGGAGATGCTTGGGCGCAACAAGCGTGGCGACATCCTCACCGTCGAGGTGTCGGTGGAGCCGATCAGCCTCAACGAGGTCGACTGCCTGCTGCTGACCGCCCGCGATGTGAGCCAGCTGAAGAACGCCCAGGCCCAGATCCGCCACCTCGCCTACCACGACCCACTGACCAACCTGCCCAACCGCGCCTTGCTGATGGACCGCCTGAGCCAGCAGATCGCCCTGCTGCGCCGGCACAACCTGCGTGGCGCGCTGCTGTTCCTCGACCTGGACCACTTCAAGCACATCAACGACTCGCTCGGGCACCCGGTGGGCGACACGGTGCTGAAGATCATCACAGCACGCCTGGAGGCCAGCGTGCGCCTGGAAGACACCGTGGCGCGCCTGGGTGGCGATGAGTTCGTGGTGCTGCTCAGCGGCCTGGAAGGCAGCCGCGAAGCAGTGGAGGCCAAAGTCCGCGAGCTGGCCGACACCCTGCGCGAACTGCTGGCCGAACCGATGTCGCTGGACGGCCAGCGCCTGCAGGTGACGCCGAGCATTGGCGTGGCGCTGATCCCGGACCATGGCGCGACCCCGGCCGATCTGCTCAAGCGCGCCGACATCGCCCTGTACCGGGCCAAGGATTCGGGGCGCAACACTACCCAGCTGTTCCACACCACCATGCAGAAGGCCGCCAGCGAGCGCCTGCGCATGGAAAGCGACCTGCGCCTGGCCCTGGCCCGCGGCGAGCTGGCCTTGCATTTCCAGCCTCAGGTCGACGCCCGCGACAATCGCATCGTCGGCGCCGAAGTGCTGCTGCGCTGGCACCATCCGCAACTTGGCCAGCAACCTCCCTCGCAGTTCATCCAGGTGCTTGAAGAAAGCGGCCTGATTCTGGAAGTTGGCAGCTGGATCCTCGACGAAGCCTGCGACGCCTGCGCACGCATGCTGGAAGACCGCCTGATTGATGCCGACGATTTCAGCCTGTGCGTGAACATCAGCCCGCGGCAGTTCCGTCAGAATGATTTTGTCGAGCGGGTACTACGCAGCCTCGACGACTACCACCTGCCGCGGCAGATGCTGAAGCTGGAAATCACCGAGGGCATCGTCATCCAGAACCTCGAAGACACCATCAGCAAGATGCGCGAGCTCAAGCGCTATGGCGTGAGCTTTGCGATGGACGATTTCGGTACCGGTTACTCCTCGCTGACTTACCTCAAGCGCCTGCCGGTGGACGCGCTGAAAATCGACCAGACCTTCGTCCGCGACGCCCCGGAAGACCCCAACGATGCCGAAATTGTCCGCGCCATCGTGGCCATGGCTCGTAGCCTTGACCTGGCAGTGATCGCCGAAGGGGTGGAGCTGACCGAGCAACTGGCGTTTCTCGAACGCCTGGGCTGCCACCTGTATCAAGGCTACCTGCACAGCCGGCCACTGCCGCTGCCGGAATTCCGACAGATGTTGCTGGAGGCGCCGGCGGATTACTGAAACGAAAAAAGGGCACCCGAAGGTGCCCTTTCTATCAGCCCGCCTGAATCAGTTCAGTGCAGGCTTGTCGCCATTGATCGGGATGCGCTTGGCCTTGGCTTCTTCCGGCACGATGCGCAGCAGGTCGATGCTGAGCAGGCCGTTGGCCAAGCCTGCCGATTTGACCTCGATATGGTCCGCCAGGCGGAACGACAGTTTGAAGGCGCGCTGGGCAATACCCTGGTGCAGATAGGTCACTTCAGCGGCGCCGTCTTCGCGCTTGCCACCGATCACGGTCAGGACGCCTTTTTCGACCTGCAGGTCGAGGTCCTGTTCCTGGAAACCGGCTGCGGCAACCACGATACGGTAGTGGTCATCGCCATGTTTTTCCACGTTGTAGGGAGGGTAGCTGCTACCCGCCTCATTACGTGCCGCGGACTCGAACAGGTCGTTGAAACGGTCGAAGCCAACGGAATGGCGGAACAGTGGAGCAAGAGAGAAAGCGCTGGTCATGGTCATAAACTCCTGAAATTCAGCAAGTAGGTCATCACGCGACCCGACTTCGGCATCGCGTACTCAAGAGATATGGCCTGCGGAAAAGCTTTCAAGGGGAAGGGTAAAAAAATCCGAAATCAGCTTTGGGCTTTATGGCCTCTTTGCGGCTAAAGCCGCCCCAACAGCTTCTGCGCTGCCCCTGTAGGAGCGGCTTTAGCCGCGAAGAGGCCGGATCAGGCGACACAGGCCTCGAAAGAGGCTGCCTCAACCCCAAGCAACCGGCTGATACGGGCGCAATCATCTTCACGGCGCAACTCGGCAAACAGCACCACCGCCTCGGGATAACTGCGGGTCATCATCGCCAGCCACTGCTTCAACCGCCCCGGTGCGTAGCGCGGCGACAGCTTGGCCTGGGCTTGGCGCCAGAACTCACGCAACAACGGCAACAGCTCATTCCAACTCATCGGCTGGTATTCGCGCCCATCCCGTGCTGCGGCGATCTGCAAGGCCAGGTCCGGCCGTGACACCAACCCGCGCCCCAGCATGATGTCTTCGGCACCGCTGACCTCGCGGCACCGACGCCAGTCGTCGACAGTCCAGATTTCACCGTTGGCGAATACCGGCACCTGCACCACATCCTGCACCCGCGCCACCCACTCCCAATGGGCAGGCGGCTTGTAGCCTTCCACCTTGGTCCGCGCGTGCACCACCAGGTGCGCCGAACCGCCCTCGGCCAAGGCCGTGGCGCAGTCCAGCGCGCCGTCCGGGCTGTCGAAGCCCAGGCGCATCTTGGAAGTCACCGGGATATGCGCCGGCACCGCGCGGCGCACTTCACGCACGATGGCATGCAACAGCTCCGGCTCCTTGAGCAACACCGCACCGCCACGCGATTTGTTCACGGTCTTGGCCGGGCAGCCGAAGTTCAGGTCGATGACCGGCGCACCCAGCTCGCAGGCCAAGGCGGCGTTTTCCGCCAGGCATACCGGGTCAGAACCCAACAACTGCACGCGCATCGGCACGCCGGCTGCCGTGCGCGCGCCCTGGCGCAGCTCAGGGGCGAGCTTGTCGAACGAGGATGCCGGCAGCAGGCGGTCGCACACGCGGATGAACTCGGTGACGCACCAATCGATGCCGCCCACTCGGGTCAGGACGTCCCGCAGGATGTTGTCGACCAGCCCCTCCATGGGGGCCAGGGCAATTTGCATGTCTGGGTCTCGGCGCAAAAGGCGGCAGTCTAGCAAAAAAAGCCATCGCTTCAGTTGCCGATCAGCGCCGGACCGTAACCGTCGAGGAACTCAGCCGGCATGCGCTTGGGCTTGCCGCTGGACAATTCGATACAGGCGAAGGTGGTCTGCGCACGCAGCAAGGTCACGCCGTCGCGTGGGCGCTTTAGCTGAAAGCGCCGGGTCATGCGCAAGCGCTTGTCCCAGTCGATGATCCAGGTGCCCAATTGCAGTTCATCATCCTCGTACCCTGCGGCAAGGTAGTCGATTTCGTGACGCACCACCGCCATGGCCCGGTCCAGGCGCCGGTATTCGGCCAGGTCCAGGCCAAGGCGCTGGGAGTGACGCCAGGCGCAGCGCTCCAGCCAGGTCACGTAGACCGCGTTGTTGGCGTGACCGAGGCCGTCGATATCCTCGCTGCCGACGCGCAGGTCGATGATGAATGGCGTTGCCAGGTCCCAACTCATGCCCGCTCCTGTGGTTCAATTCGCAATTGCTGGGGGCGCCTTTCGCCCTGTCGCGACACAAGGCCGCACCTACAGGAGTCGCGATTCTCTGTAGGAACGGCCTTGTGTCGCGACAGGGCTGCACAGCAGCCCCAGAATTTGCCCGAGTGTAACGGATGTTCAAGCACTCTGCCGCGCCGGCGCAGTTGCGCGAGCAAGCAATTCGAGCACCGCTTCGCTCAACTGCGGGTCGGCCAGTACGCGCTGGTGGCCGCCCTCTTCCAACAGCATCAGCCGGCTGTCGAACCAGGCCTTGTGGATGACCTGCGCCTCGCCAGCAGGCACCAGCGCGTCATCAACGGCATGCACCACCAAGCCCGGCAGTTCCAGCTGATAGCCACTGACATCGAGGCGGGCGATCTGCATGCCGACGTCCTGTTCGACCTGACGGATGAAGGCCGCCCTGGCACGCGCTGGCAAACCCAGGCGGCGGGCAAAACCACGCAGCACGCCGAGCAACTGCGCTGGCGCTGCAATGCTCACTGCAGCCTCGGCACGCAGCCCCATCTGTAGTGCCAGCAGCACGCTGGCGCCGCCCATTGAATGACCGATCACGGCACGCAGCGGCGGCAGCTCGGCCGCCGCCTCCAGCAGCGCCCGGGCAAACAGCACCACATGCGCCCGCTGGCCGGGCGAGCGGCCATGGGCCGGGCCTTCCAGCGACACCACCGTATGCCCGGCCTGCACCAGGGTTTCGATCAACGCCGCAAACTGGGTGGGGCGCCCTTCCCAGCCGTGCATCAACAATACCGTTGGCCCCTTGCCCCAGCGCAAGGCCGATAGCCCGAAGCGCAAGGTGATGCGCTCGGCGCTGGCCAGCAGCGGCAGCTCCCATTGCCGGGGCGGCACGTTGCGCGGGGTCATGAAGGCACGGCGCATCTTGCCGGCAATGTGCTCGGGGGCCAGCCGGCCCAGGGTGCCATTCACGCCACGAATCCAGTTCAGGGTAGTCATCGCCTTGCTCCAGGATCAGAGGTATCAGAGAACTGCCGACTTGGCGGCACGCAGAATGCGGTCGGACAACTCGCCCGGGCCCAAGGCACGTGCCAGGGCCAGACCACCGATCATCAACGCCAGATCAGCCAAGGCTTTGTCGGCGTCTTCCGGACGGTCGACCATGGCCGCCGTCATCAGCTCGATATGCTCGGCCAGCACCTCGCGGAAGGCTTCGGGCAGGCGCTGTATCTCACCGAGCGAGTTGGGCAACGGGCAGGCATGCACTTCAGCGTCACGGTGCTTGCGCGACAGGTAGAAGGCGCTGACCAAGGCACGACGACCTTCCCCGTCCAGGCTTGGGTCGACCTGGGCAAGCAAGGCACGACGCTCGTTCAGCAATTGGCGGAAGGCCTCGAGCATGAGCTCGTCCTTGCTCTCGAAGTGCGCATAGAACCCGCCTACAGTCAGGCCTGCCGCGCCCATCACCTGGCTGACACTCGGCTCGGCCGGGCCGTGCTGGATCAATGCGCTGCGGGCTGCTTCGAGGATGCGCTCGCGGGTCTTGCTCTTCTTGTCGCTCATTCGCCGGCTCGCCGATAAAAATATGATGATCGAAATATGATTCTCATCATATTTTTTGGCAAGCGAAATATGCTGCCGCTTGTCGGTGCCAGCATTTTAGGAAGGGGAGAAAAACAAAAGGCTCATTCAATAAGCGAATGAGCCTTTAAAGTCCCGCAAAACGCGGGTAAAAATGGCGTCCCCTAGGGGACTCGAACCCCTGTTACCGCCGTGAAAGGGCGGTGTCCTAGGCCACTAGACGAAGGGGACGTAACCTTCGCGAAGATTCGACGTATCGAACCCTGGCAGAAATGGTGGAGCTAAGCGGGATCGAACCGCTGACCTCCTGCATGCCATGCAGGCGCTCTCCCAGCTGAGCTATAGCCCCGAAACAAAAGACTCATCCAATATACGAATGAGCCTTTTAAAGTCCCGCAAAACGCGGGTAAAAGTGGCGTCCCCTAGGGGACTCGAACCCCTGTTACCGCCGTGAAAGGGCGGTGTCCTAGGCCACTAGACGAAGGGGACGAAACCTTCGTGCCGACCCGCTTACGCGAATCGCGGCAAAATTGGTGGAGCTAAGCGGGATCGAACCGCTGACCTCCTGCATGCCATGCAGGCGCTCTCCCAGCTGAGCTATAGCCCCGGATTTCTAGCCTCTCGGCCCAGCGACATCCTGAAACATCGCTTGTGCAAAACTGGCGTCCCCTAGGGGACTCGAACCCCTGTTACCGCCGTGAAAGGGCGGTGTCCTAGGCCACTAGACGAAGGGGACGAACCTTCTTACCTTCAAGACCCGGTTGCTGGACCCGGTCTTGCTTGACAGCCTTGGCTGTCAAACGGAATTTGGTGGAGCTAAGCGGGATCGAACCGCTGACCTCCTGCATGCCATGCAGGCGCTCTCCCAGCTGAGCTATAGCCCCACAATGTCGCTCTGAACGGAACCGCTGGCTGGGTGCCTGGCGCTTCGTTTTCGTTCATCGCTGTGGACGGGGCGCATATTAAGATCGGATTGCACACCTGTCAAACTAAATTTTGAAAATAATCGAAATTTTTTTCACAGATAACAATCACTTACCGCCCTGCCCTGCTGAATCGAAACGCCACGTCCTTGTAGGAGCGGCCTTGCCGGGGCGCCGGACCGGTCGGAAAGGACCGCAGAGCGATCCCTCGTATTCAGCATCAACCATGGATCGCCGGGGCCGCTTTGCGGCCCTTTCCGACCGGTCCGGCGCCCCGGCAAGGCCGCTCCTACAGGACTGCGAAAGGCTGTCAGGCGATGTTGGCCAGCAGCTTTTCCCATTCCTTGTTTTCTTTCTTCGACACACCACCGAGCAGGTCCAGGGCCTGGCGCAGGCGATAGCGGGTCAGGTCGGGGCCAAGGATCTCCATGGCATCGAGCACCGAAACCGAGCTGGCCTGGCCGGTAATGGCGGCGAACATCAGCGGCATGGCGTCACGCAGCTTCAGTTCCAGCGCTTCGACCACGGCCTGGATGCAGCCCGTGATGCGTTCTTTCTCCCACTGGCGCAGGCTTTCCAGTTTCCACAGGATCAACTGCATGACCTGGCGCACCTGGTCGGCGGACAGCTTCTTGCTGTCAAACAGCTTGGCATCGAGCTTGAGCGCGCCTTCGAAGAAGAATCCACCCAGCGGGGCGATCTGGCTGAAGGTCTCGACCCGGCCCTGCACGTGCGGGGCGATCTTCATCATGTAGTCGCTGTTGAACGCCCACTGCTGCACCCGTGCGGCAAACTCTTCCACCGGCAGCTCGCGCAGCCACTGGCCGTTGAGCCAGGACAGTTTCTCGATGTCGAAGATCGGGCCACCCAGGGAAATACGCGACAGGTCGAAGTGCTCGACCATCTCGGCCAGGGAGAATTTTTCGCGCTCGTCCGGCATCGACCAGCCCATGCGGCCGAGGTAGTTGAGCATCGCTTCGGGCATGAAGCCCATGCGCTCGTAGAAGGTTACCGAAGTCGGGTTCTTGCGCTTGGACAGCTTGGACTTGTCCGGGTTACGCAGCAGCGGCATGTAGCACAGCTTCGGCTGCTCCCAACCGAAGTACTCGTACAGCTTGATCAGCTTAGGAGCCGACGGCAGCCACTCTTCGCCACGCAGCACGTGGGTGATGCCCATCAGGTGATCGTCGACCACGTTGGCCAGGAAGTAGGTTGGCAGACCGTCGTTCTTCATCAGCACCTGCATGTCCATGCGGTCCCAAGGAATTTCGACATCGCCACGGAGCATGTCCGGAACCACGCAGATGCCTTCGCTCGGCACCTTCATGCGGATCACGTGTGGCTCGCCAGCGGCCAGGCGGCGCTGTACTTCCTCGTCGCTCAGCAGCAGGGCACGGCCGTCGTAGCGCGGGGTTTCACCACGGGCCATCTGCTCGGCGCGCATCTGCTCCAGCTCTTCGGCGGTGCAGAAGCAGTAGAAGGCGTGACCGGCGTCAACCAGCTCCTTGGCGTATTTGGCGTAGATCTCGCCACGCTCGCTCTGCCGGTACGGGCCATGCGGGCCGCCGACGTCCGGGCCTTCGTTCCATTCGATGCCGAGCCAGCGCAAGGCGTCGAAAATCTGCTGTTCCGACTCGCGCGTCGAGCGCAGCTGGTCGGTGTCTTCGATACGCAGGATGAACTCACCGCCGTGCTGCTTGGCAAAGCAGTAGTTGAACAGAGCGATGTAGGCGGTGCCGACATGGGGGTCGCCAGTGGGCGATGGCGCGATACGCGTGCGAACGGTGGTCATGGAGAGTCTCGAACGAAAGATGAAACAAAGGCGGGATGTTAGCAGGGAGCAGGCACCGGGCTCCAGCAATGGCGCGAACGACACTTGTCGACTGGCCATCTGCCGCTGTTAAATTTAGTGACATTTCTGGAACGATAGTCCTCATGCCTGCCCAACTCAAACGCCGCCTGGCGATCTTCTTCACCCTGGTGGCCATCATCGCCCTCGCCTTCCTGGCCGAGTGGTACTTCAAAGGCCGCTTCTACGAAAGCACCGACAACGCCTATGTGCAGGGCGAAATCACCCGTATATCCAGCCAGCTCGGCGCACGCATCGACGAGGTACGGGTCGACGACAACCAGCACGTGAACAAGGGCGACCTGCTGGTGCGCCTGGAGGCCGCCGATTTCCAACTGGCCGTGGACCGCGCCCGCGCCGCCTTGGCCACCCGCGAGGCCGAGTATGCACAGGCACAAAGCCGCCTGACCCAACAGAGCAGCCTGATCGCCGCCGGCCAGGCCCAGGTATCAGCCAACCAGGCGACCTTCGACCGCTCGCGCCTGGACCTGAGCCGCGCTGAAAAGCTGCGCAAACCCGGTTTTGTCTCAGAAGCGCAGGTCACCACCCTGTCGGCAGATACCCACGTGGCCGGCTCCCAGGTCGATAAAGCCCGTGCCGACCTGCAAGGCCAGCGCCAGCAGGTCAACGCCCTGAATGCCGACCTCAAGCGCCTCGACGCCCAGATCGCCAATGCCCATGCCGACCTGGCCCAGGCCGAGCTGAACCTGAGCCGCTGCGAGGTTCGCGCCCCCTTGAGCGGCACCATCGGCCAGCGCAATGCCCGCAATGGCCAGGTGGTGCAGGCTGGCGCTTACCTGTTGTCGATCGTGCCCGATGAAAACATCTGGGTGCAGGCCAACTTCAAGGAAACCCAGATCGGCAAGATGCAGCCCGGCCAGCGCGCCGAATTGCTGTTCGACAGCTACCCCGACACCCCGATCGAGGGCCGTGTCGACAGCCTGTTCGCCGCTTCCGGTGCGCAGTTCAGCCTGTTGCCGCCAGACAACGCCACCGGCAACTTCACCAAGGTGGTGCAGCGCATTCCGGTGAAGCTGACCTTCGCCGCCGATAACCCGTTGCATGGGCGCATTCGCCCCGGCATGTCGGTCACTGCTACCGTCGACCTGCGCCGCGAAGACGAAGGCCACGATGGCCGGTGATCAACTGCTCCGCCCTACTGCGGAGCCGACCCGGCGCGACTGGATCGCGGTGATGAGCGTGATGCTCGGAGCCTTCATGGCGGTGCTGGATATCCAGATCACCAACTCCTCGCTCAAGGACATCCAGGGCGCGCTGTCAGCGACCCTGGAGGAAGGCTCATGGATTTCCACCTCGTACCTGGTGGCCGAGATCATCATGATTCCGCTGACCGCCTGGCTGGTGCAGCTGCTCTCGGCGCGGCGCCTTGCGGTGTGGGTGTCTGGCGGTTTCCTGCTGTCTTCGCTGCTGTGCTCGATGGCCTGGAACCTCGAGAGCATGATCCTGTTCCGTGCGCTGCAGGGCTTCACCGGCGGTGCTCTGATCCCGCTGGCTTTCACCCTGACCCTGATCAAGTTGCCCGAACACCACCGCGCCAAAGGCATGGCAATGTTTGCCATGACCGCCACCTTCGCCCCGTCCATCGGCCCCACCCTGGGCGGCTGGCTGACCGAGAACTGGGGCTGGGAATACATCTTCTACATCAACATCCCGCCTGGGCTGGTGATGATCGCCGGCCTGCTCTACGGGCTGGAAAAGAAGGAAGCGCACTGGGAACTGCTGAAAAGCACTGACTATGCCGGCATCGTCACGCTCGGCCTGGGCCTGGGTTGCCTGCAGGTGTTTCTTGAAGAGGGCCACCGCAAAGACTGGCTGGAATCGAACCTGATCGTCGGCCTGGGCACCGTGGCCCTGATCAGCCTGATCACATTCGTCATCCTGCAGCTTTCCAAGCCGCACCCGCTGATCAACCTGCGCATCCTCGGCAACCGCAACTTCGGCCTGTCGAGCATTGCCAGCCTCGGCATGGGCGTGGGGCTGTACGGGTCGATTTACCTGCTGCCGCTGTATCTGGCACAGATCCAGGGTTACAACGCCCTGCAGATCGGCGAAGTGATCATGTGGATGGGCATTCCGCAGCTGTTTCTGATTCCACTGGTGCCACAATTGATGAAAGTGGTCTCGCCCAAGCTGCTATGCGCCCTGGGCTTCTGCCTGTTCGGTGTCGCCAGCTTTGGTTCGGGAGTGCTGAACCCCGACTTTGCCGGGCCGCAGTTCAACCATATCCAGATCATCCGTGCCCTCGGCCAACCGATGATCATGGTGACCATCTCACTGATTGCCACGGCGTACATCCAGCAGCAGGATGCCGGGTCGGCGTCGAGCCTGTTCAACATTCTGCGCAACCTGGGCGGGGCGATCGGCATTGCCTTGCTGGCGACCTTGCTGGATGCGCGGACCAAGGTCTATTTCGATTACCTGAGGGAAGCGCTGGTACCAGGCAACCCGCAGGTGGCGGAGCGCTTGACGCAATTGGCGGAGCGCTTGGGCAATGACAATGCGGCGCTGGGCAAGTTGAGTGAGATTGCCCACCAGCAGGCACTGATCATGGCTTACAACGATGCGTTCCACTTTGTCGGGATCGGCTTGGCGGTGAGCATGGTGGCTGTGTTGTTGACTCGCAAGCTGCCGGAAGGGTTGAAGGCTGGCGAAGCCCACTGACTTGCGCACCTGTGGGAGCGGCCTTGTGTCGCGAAAGGACCGCTAAGCGGTCCCGGCGATTTATGGATTGATGCTGAATACGAGGGACCGCTTTGCGGTCCTTTCGCGACACAAGGCCGCTCCTACACGAGACCGTGCAGGGTTCAGCTGGTGATCAAGCGCTCGCGCAGCTGGGTAATCTCGTCACGCAATTGCGCGGCGGCCTCGAACTCCAGGTCGCGGGCAAACTGCATCATCTTCTCTTCCAGCTGCTTGATGCGTTTGGTGATTTCGCCCGGTGTACGCAACTCGGCCTCGTAACGGGCGCTCTCCTCTGCAGCCTTGGCCATGCCCTTGCGCTTCTTGCTGCGCGCGCCGGGCACGGTGGCACCTTCCATGATGTCGGTGATGTCCTTGACCACACCCTTGGGCACGATGCCATTGGCCTGGTTGAAGGCGACCTGCTTCTCGCGGCGCCGCTCGGTCTCGTCGATGGCACGCTGCATGGAGCCGGTGATGTTGTCGGCATACAAGATGGCCCGGCCATTGAGGTTGCGCGCAGCGCGGCCGATGGTCTGGATGAGCGAGCGCTCGGAGCGCAGGAAGCCTTCCTTGTCGGCATCGAGAATCGCCACCAGCGACACCTCGGGCATGTCCAGGCCCTCGCGCAGCAGGTTGATACCTACCAGCACATCGAAGGTGCCCAGGCGCAGGTCGCGGATGATCTCGACGCGCTCCACCGTGTCGATGTCCGAGTGCAGGTATCGCACCCGCACGTCGTGGTCAGCCAGGTAATCGGTAAGGTCTTCGGCCATGCGTTTGGTCAGCGTGGTGGCCAGCACCCGATCACCCTGATCGACGCGCTTGCGGATCTCCGACAAGAGGTCGTCGACCTGGGTCAGCGCCGGGCGCACCTCCACCTGCGGGTCGACCAGGCCGGTCGGGCGCACCACCTGCTCTATCACGCGGCCTGCATGCTCTGCTTCGTAGGGGCCCGGGGTGGCCGAGACGAAGATGGTCTGCGGGCTGACATCCTCCCACTCGTCAAAGCGCATCGGCCGGTTGTCCAGTGCCGAAGGCAGGCGGAAGCCGTATTCGACCAGGGTTTCCTTGCGCGAACGGTCGCCCTTGTACATGGCGCCGACCTGCGGAACGCTGACGTGGGATTCGTCGATCACCAGCAGCGCATCAGGTGGCAGGTAGTCGTAGAGGGTGGGCGGTGGCGCACCGGCCGGGCGGCCGGACAGGTAGCGCGAGTAGTTCTCGATACCGTTGCAGTAACCCAGCTCGAGGATCATCTCCAGATCGAAGCGGGTACGTTGTTCAAGGCGCTGGGCTTCGACCAGCTTGTTGGCCTTGTGCAGGTACTCCAGGCGGTCCTTCAGTTCCTCCTTGATGCCCTCCACCGCCTCCAGCAGGGTTTCCCGCGGGGTGACGTAGTGGCTCTTGGGGTAGAACGTGAAGCGTGGCAGCTTGCGGAAGACCTCGCCCGTCAGCGGGTCGAAGGCGGCGATGTTCTCGACCTCGTCGTCGAACAGCTCGATGCGGATGGCCTCAAGGTCGGATTCGGCCGGGAAGATGTCTATAACGTCACCGCGTACGCGGAAGGTGGCGCGGGCAAAGTCCATTTCGTTGCGGGTGTACTGCAGGTCGGCCAGGCGACGCAGCAGGGCGCGCTGGTCGAGCTTGTCGCCGCGGTCGACGTGCAGGACCATTTTCAGATAGGTCTCGGGGCTGCCCAGGCCATAGATGCAAGACACCGTGGTGACGATGATCGCATCGCGCCGTTCCAGCAGCGCCTTGGTTGCCGACAGGCGCATCTGTTCGATGTGGTCGTTGATCGAGGCATCCTTCTCGATGAAGGTATCCGACGACGGCACGTAGGCCTCTGGCTGGTAGTAGTCGTAATAGGAAACGAAGTACTCCACCGCGTTGTTCGGGAAGAACGCCTTGAACTCGCCGTACAGCTGCGCCGCCAGGGTCTTGTTCGGCGCCAGTACCAGGGTTGGCCGCTGCACCTGCTGGATGACGTTGGCGATGCTGAAGGTCTTGCCCGAGCCCGTCACCCCTAGCAGGGTCTGGTGCGACAGGCCCGCGTCGATGCCTTCGACCATCTGACGGATGGCCTCGGGCTGGTCGCCGGCCGGCTGGAAACGGGTGACGAGCTGGAACTCGGACATGACGGACCTCGCGGTAACGCAGCAACTGTAAATTTAGCCAGTAGTCTATACCCAAATGCGCCCGTCAGGTGCCGGAATCAAGGCCACGCTGTGAACGCGCATTACGGTGGACCGGGCAATTCGACCAATGGTCGAAATTTTTTTGCGCAAATCGCCGGAAAACCTGTGCCAAGCTGTCGCAGTGACCGGTCGGTATCACTATACTGACTCCCCGTTTGTGCACCGCTTCAGTGCATTCGGCTGGAGCGTGTACGCCCTATCACTCTCCAATCAGAGCCGAAGTAACAATGAGCCTGTTTTCCGCTGTCGAGCTGGCACCCCGCGACCCTATCCTGGGCCTCAACGAAGCATTCAACGCTGACCCACGTACCGACAAGGTCAACCTGGGCGTAGGCGTTTACTGCAATGAGGAAGGCCGCATTCCGCTGCTGCGCGCCGTGATCGAAGCCGAGACCCAGCGTGCCGCCCAGCACGCCTCGCGCGGCTACCTGCCGATCGATGGTATCGCCACCTACGACCAGGCTGTACAAAAGCTGCTGTTCGGTGCCGAGTCGCCACTGCTGGCCGCTGGCCGCGTGGTCACCGTGCAGGCTGTTGGCGGTACTGGTGCTCTGAAGATCGGTGCCGACTTCCTCAAGCGCATTTCGCCGAACGCCGTGGTGGCCATCAGTGACCCAAGCTGGGAAAACCACCGCGCGCTGTTCGAAAGCGCTGGTTTCCCGGTACAGAACTACCGTTACTACGACGCACCGAGCAACGATGTCAACCGTGCCGGCATGCTTGAAGACCTCAACGCCCTGCCGTCTGGCTCGATCGTGGTGCTGCACGCCTGCTGCCACAACCCGACCGGCGTCGACCTGACCCTGGACGACTGGAAAAACGTCCTGGAAGTGGTCAAGGCCAAAGGCCACGTACCGTTCCTCGACATGGCTTACCAGGGCTTCGGTGACGGCATCGGCGAAGACGCCTTCGCCGTGCGCCTGTTCGCCGAGTCGGGCATGGAATTCTTCGTTTCCAGCTCGTTCTCCAAGTCGTTCTCGCTGTACGGCGAGCGCGTTGGTGCACTGTCGATCGTCACCGCCTCGAAAGACGAAAGCACCCGCGTGCTGTCGCAGGTCAAGCGTGTGATCCGCACCACCTACTCCAACCCGCCAACCCACGGCGCGACCATCGTCGCCACTGTGCTGAACAGCGCCGAACTGCGTCAGATGTGGGAAGCCGAGCTGGGCGAGATGCGCGAGCGCATCCACGGCATGCGCAAGCAGATGGTTGCGCTGCTGGCCGAATACGGCGCCAACCGCGACTTCAGCTTCGTCGGCCGCCAGGTGGGCATGTTCTCCTACTCGGGCCTGACCGTTGAGCAGGTTGCCCGCCTGAAGAACGACTTTGGCATCTACGCGCTGGATACCGGCCGCATCGCCGTCGCCGCGCTGAACCAGAGCAACATTCACGTGGTCACCAAGGCCATCGTCGAAGTGCTGTAACTGCTTGATTTGGCTTTCGAATTGTTAGGGGATGGGTTGACTTCCCCCTGGCAATCGGTAAGATACGCACAGATTCCGCGATAGCTCAGTCGGTAGAGCAAATGACTGTTAATCATTGGGTCCCTGGTTCGAGTCCAGGTCGCGGAGCCAAATACTGAGAAAGCCCCCGAATGCGCAAGCATCGGGGGCTTTTTCGTTGTGGCTGAAATCAGTTTTTCAGCGGCTCGGTCACCGGCTTGCCGTCATCCACCACGCTCCACACCAGCAATTTGGCAGGCCGGGTCTTGCTGGCATTGCGCGAAATGCTGTGCACGGTACCGGGCGCTTCGTACCAGTACTCACCTGCCTTGTAGGTCTTTTCCTGTTCGTCGTTCAGCTTCGATACCACTGCCCCTTCCAGTACATAGGCCATTACCGCGCCCGGATGCTGGTGGGCGGGTGAAGCTTGCCCGGGGGCATAGCTGACCGTGAGCATGACCGCGCTTTTGCCTGGTGCATTCGAGGGTTGTTGTTGCTGCAGGATTTTGACCTGGTTGGCGGCGTCGCCGTGGGCCCAGGCAGTAGCGTGGCCACCGAACACTCCAGTGGCAATGAGCAAGGCAAACGCAAGGTGGGAAGTTTTCACAAGGTTTCTCCTGATTGGCAAGTGCCTGCAGGTTAGGTCCAGTGGCACACGGCGCAAACGGCCAATCAGGAGAAAAAACAGGGGGCCAGCGGCAATCGGCCTCAGCAATGGCGCC
Source organism: Pseudomonas sp. NBRC 111123 (assembly GCF_001320205.1). NCBI lineage: Bacteria > Pseudomonadati > Pseudomonadota > Gammaproteobacteria > Pseudomonadales > Pseudomonadaceae > Pseudomonas > Pseudomonas sp. NBRC 111123. The sequence continues at coordinate 15,693 of NZ_BCAZ01000026.1, read as the reverse complement.
CGATCGGGTAGAACTCGCCGTGGCTCCAGACCCCGAGCCACTCCTCGCCCTCGATCATGCGCGGTACCGCCAGGTCGACCAACTGGTAGAACACATTGCGATGGATAAGCGCTTCCAGGTTCGTGCGCATCAAGACGTAGGGTGACGGCTCCTGGGTAAGCGGATCGATCTCGACCCGCAACGGGTTTTGCGGCCCCGCCTCGGCCTGGTCCTCGACATTGCTGGTAAAGCGCAGCACCTGCGCCTCACCACTGCCCAGCACTTCCAGCGTCACCGCCACGAATGGCGCATCATCGACGCGGATACCGACCTTCTCCACCGGCGTGATCAGGAAATAGTCATCACCATCGCGGCGAATGATGGTGGAGAACAGGCGAACCATCGGTTTGCGCCCGATGGGGGTTCCCAGGTAGTACCAGGTACCATCACGGGCAATACGCATGTCGATATCGCCGCAAAAGTCCGGATTCCACAGATGCACCGGCGGCAGCCCCTTGTGCTTGGGAATCTGCGCCAGTAGATCGTTGGCCTTGCCGGAATCCGTCATCACCCTGCCCTCACTCGCTCATGCCTAGAAGGCTACGAGCGTACTCGCGCATCGGTGCGCCAAGCAAATCCTGGGGCGACTGGTCGTGGAACGTCAACAAACCGCCACGGCTCTTGATCCGCGCCGTGTCGATCAGATAGCGCGTGTTGGTTTCGATCAGCATCATCTGCACCACACCGGTATCCCAACCCAAACGGTCGACGGCCTGTTCGTCATACCACTCGTCGCCATTGCCGATACGGTCATCGGTGTGGGCGAAGCGGGTATACAACACATAGTCGGCGCCGACCGAACGCGCCTGGGCAATCGCTTCCTCCAGGCCCAGCGGGCCTTGGGCGCGACGCACCAGCGGGAAATACTCGACGAAGCTCTTGAACGCTTCCTCGGCCACCGCGTTCTGTTTCGGCACCGGGCCCTTGCCTGGCGGCATGAACGCGCCTTGGCCGATGAAGATGAACGAATCAGGCTGCAGGCGAATCGACAGGGTACGACGGGTGTCGCTGTGGTCCAGCAGGCCGGCATCGCTCATGTGGTAACGGACACCCTCGCCCATATCGCTGACATTCATGCAACCGCCCAACGCCATCAGCGTCAGCAGCAAGACCAGGCTACGCATCTTTCCTCCAGTGGCCGGTGACGAAAAACCGGCGAATAGCCGGCGGATGCAGCTTTTGCGCCAGCTTCAGCCGCCAATCACCTTCATCACCGTCACTCCCCCGGAGAATGCCAACTCCTGCTTGTCCGCCAGGGCCTTCACCAGCAACCGCTGCAAGCCTGGAAGCGCCAGATGACGGGGCTTTTCCAGCAGGTCGCCGACAAAATGACGATTACCCGAAGACAGGCAACCGTGCAGCCAGCCGGTAGAGGACAGACGCAGGCGCGAGCAGGTACGGCAGAACGGCACGCTTTCGTTGGCAATGACGCCGAAATGGCCGTGCCCTGGGATCTGGTAACGCAGCGCCGTCGCATCGAGCGGAGCGTCGACCTGTTGATAGCCATACCTGCCACCAATCACATCGAGCAATGCATCGAGCCCGACAAATTGCTGCAGGAACGCATTGCTGTCCCGGGCCAGGTGCCCCATGCGCATCAGTTCGATGAAGCGCAGTTCGAAACCGCGCGCCATGCAATAGTCGAGCATCGGCAGCACCTGATCGAGGTTCTGCCCACGCATCGGTACCATGTTGACCTTGATGCGCATGCCCATGGCACTGGCCTTGTCCATGCCTGCCAATACGCTGGCCAGATCACCACCACGGGCGATGCGGCGGAATGCCTGGGGATCGAGGGTATCGAGGGACACGTTCAAGCGGCGGATGCCGGCCGCCTGCAACTGCGGCAGCTTGCGCGCGAGCAGCTGCCCGTTGGTGGTCAGCGAAATGTCGTCAAGGTCGAGCTTGGCCACCGCCGCCAGAAAGGCATCCAGCCGAGGGCTGACCAGCGGTTCGCCACCGGTGATGCGCAAACGCTCGATGCCGGCGGCTTCAATGAGGTATGCCACACCACGCGCCAAGGCTTCAGCCGACAGCTCGTCCTGGGCAGCGACCAGGCGCTTGCCATCCGGCACGCAGTAGCTGCAGGCATAGTTGCAGGCAGCCGTCAGGCTGACGCGCAGGTTGCGAAAACGCCTGCCTTGACGATCGACGATCATGGATGACTCCGGCATGGATGAATCGGGGCTGGCAAAACTTGACTCATGGTTCAAGTTTTTGCAAGTCCCCATTTCACGCCAGGCTCACCCTGGGATAACGCGTGCCGTCTAGTTGGTGGCTTCCGGATCACGCTTGCGCTTGTTGCCCATTCGCACGCCAATGTCCATGAGGAACTGGAAGAAGCCTTCCTGATCCTCCAGCACATTGCTCCAGAACGGCGAGTGGTACAGCGCCACGGCGCCGTGCACCAACGCCCAGGCGGCGCAGTAGTGGAAGTACGGTGGCACGTCTTCGAGCTTGCCTTCGCTGATGCGGCCCTTGATCAGCTGGGTCAGGCGGTCGAAGTTGGATGCACGGATGCTGTGCAGTTCCTCGACCATTTCCGGCACCTGGTTGCCCTTGACCACCTTCTCTTCCAGACGGTCGAACAGCCGGTAGCGCTGTGGGTCGCGCATGCGGAACTCGAAGTAGGCGCGCGACAGCGCTTCCTTGTCGCGATCGACATCGGCCGAGTGCAACAGCGCATTCAGGTCACGCTCATAATCGAGCATCAGGCGCAGGTAGATCTCCGCCTTGGACTTGAAGTGCTTGTAGATCGTGCCTTTGCCGATACCCACGGCGTCGGCGATCATCTCGACGGTGACGCTGTCTTCACCCTGTTCGAGGAACAGCTTCAGCGCTGTATCGAGGATTTCCTGTTCGCGACGGCGAAACTCACGGACCTTACGAGGTTCTTTCTGCATAGGAAGGACTGGATGACATTGAAGCGGTTTATTATGCCTAACTTGCAGGAAATTGCACGGATCATCCAACCATGTCTATGTTTCACGATGAGTTCGAACTGGCGCCGGGGTTGCGTTACCTGAACCATGCGGCCATCGCGCCCTGGCCGCGCCGGGCCAGCGAGGCCGTGGCACGCTTTGCCCGTGACAACGTACGCCTGGGTGCGAGCGATTACCCAAGCTGGCTAGCCACGGAGCGCAGGCTGCGCGAAAGGCTGGCGCGCCTGATCAACGCCCCCTCCTGGGCAGACATCGCGCTGGTGAAGAACACATCCGAGGCGCTGTCACTGGTCGCTTTCGGTCTCGACTGGCATGCCGGTGACCAGGTAGTGATCAGCGATGAGGAATTTCCCTCCAACCGGGTCGTCTGGGAAGCGTTGGCCGAGCGCGGCGTAGGGCTGACCCAGGTGAGCCTTGCCGGGCCAGATCCGGAAGCCGCGCTGCTCGCCGCCTGCGGCCCACGCACGCGCCTGCTGGCAGTGAGCGCCGTGCAGTATGCCAGCGGGCTGCGCCTTGACCTGCCTCGCCTCGGCGAGGGCTGCCAGGCACGCCAGGTGCTGTTCTGTATCGATGCCATCCAGCAGATTGGCGCCCTGCCCTTCGACGCGCAGCGCTACCACTGCGATTTCGCCATGGCCGACGGCCACAAGTGGATGCTGGGCCCCGAGGGCCTGGGCTTGTTCTATTGTCGCGCCGCCTTGCGCCCGCAGCTGAGGCTGCATGCCTATGGCTGGCATATGCTCGAACGTCTGGGCGACTTCGAGCAGCGCGAGTGGAAGCCAGCCCGAAGCGCCAGGCGCTTTGAATGCGGCAGCCCGAACATGCTGGGTGCATGTGCCCTGGAAGCCAGCCTGTCATTGCTGGAGGAAATCGGCATGGACGAGGTTGGCCGACAATTGCAACTGCGAGTGGATCAACTGCATCACGGTTTGGCCGGTATTCCCGGGATACACCTGCACAGCCCCGCGGCCCAGGAAAAACGGGCGGGTATCGTGACTTTCAGCCTTCATGGGCAGGACAGCGAGGTTCTCTATCGAAGGCTGCTGGCGGAACAGACAATCTGCGCATTGAGAGGGCCCGGTGTACGATTTTCGCCACATTTCTACACCAGCGAGCAGATGATCGACGAAGCTGTCCAGCAAGTAAGGCGTCTTGCCATGCATTGAAGGAGGAAGGGAAGGCGGGCGTATTCCAAATCTGTTTAAAAAACGAACAGAGAAGCACTGGCACTGCGCCAAACCTGACCAATACTTGAAGTGTTGGCGCGGCGCATCCCCCCCAAGTGGCGCGCCGATAAAGGTGCTCAGGGACCGCGTACCTTTGTTTTACTCCTAATGGTCTTAACCCGGATTCCCCCCCCAGAACCCGGGTTTTTTTTGCCCAGAGCCAGCTGCCCAGTTCTTGCTCTTGTTCTGCTTTTGCTTTTGCTTCTAAGCGCGCGATAGTTCAGGCGACGCAGAGTGCGACTTCAGGAGGCCGAACGCAGGCGTCTGGAGGGCCAGGGTGCGTAGCACCCCTTCGGCGTAGCCGAAGGCGCGAGATGTAGACTTGCGTAGCAAGTCGTAGGCCGCGCGGGCCCGGAGGGCGCCGGAGTGAGGGGACCCCGGAGCGCAGCGCAGGGGCCGGATGATGGGAGCCGGGGTTTTTGGTTACTTTTTGCCCAGTCAAAAAGTAACCCGCCGTAAGGGCGGAAAGGTGACTGTGCGTCGCCATCGCAAATGAATGTTCTTGAAGCTGTCAAAACCATCGCAGTCGAGCTTTTGGCTTTTGGCTTTTGGCTTTTGGCTTTTGGCTTTTGGAAGTGGGCTTTCAAATCAGGTCTACATGCAGTCGCCAGGGTGGCGCTGAATCACCTTTTCGCCTTTACGGCGACCTACTTTTTGACTGGGCAAAAAGTAGGCAAAAACCCCCGCTCCCATCATCCGGCCCCTGCGCTGCGCTCCGGGGTCCCCTCACTCCGGCGCCCTCCGGGCCCGCGCGGCCTACGACTTGCTACGCAAGTCTACATCTCGCGCCTTCGGCTGCGCCGAAGGGGTGCTGCGCACCCTGGCCCTCCAGACGCCTGCGTTCGGCCTCCTGAAGTCGCACTCTGCGGCGCCTGAACTATCGCGCGCTTAGAAGCAAAAGCAGAGCAAAAGCAGAGCAAAAGCAGAGCAAAAGCAGAGCAAAAGCAGAGCAAAAGCGATTGGCTTGGGTTCAAGCCACTCGCGCAAGTGGGAACAAGCGCTTGAAGTTGCCCGTGGTCTGCTCGGCCAGCTGGTCATAGCTCACCCCACGCAACGATGCCACGTACTCCGCCACTTCCCGCACATACTGCGGCAGGTTCGGCTTGCCGCGATGCGGGATTGGCGCCAGGTACGGCGAGTCGGTTTCCACCAGCAGGCGGTCGACCGGCACCTGCCGCGCCACCTCGCGCAGGGCATCGGCATTGCGGAACGTGACGATGCCAGACAGCGAAATGTAGTAACCCAGGTCCAGGGCCGCCTTGGCCATCTCCCAGTCTTCGGTGAAGCAGTGCAGCACACCCGCCTGCGGCAGATTGGCTTCACGCAGCAACGCCAAGGTATCGGCCCGCGCGGCACGGGTGTGCACGATCACCGGCTTGCCAGTCTGGCGCGAGGCCTCCAGGTGCAGGCGGAACGACGCTTGCTGCAACTCGGCTGCTTCCGGTTCGTAGTGGTAGTCCAGGCCGGTCTCACCGATCGCCACCACATGCGGGTGCGCCAACTCGCGCAGCAGCCATTCCAGCGCCGGCGTTTCGCCCGGCGCCAGGTCCAGCGGGTGCACGCCCACCGAGCAATCCACATCGCCGTACTGCTCGCTCAGCGCCTTCACCGCCCCGGCATTTTCAGCACTGACGCCAATGCACAGGAAATGCCCGACCCCGCGTTCACGCGCCGCCTGCAGGGCAGCATCGAGGGAACCCTGATGGGCGCTCAGGTCAAGACGGTCGAGGTGGCAATGGGAATCTACGAGCATGGGAAACGGCACACATGAAAAGATGGAAAAATCAGCGGGAACCCGGCAGCTGTACCCAATGGGCCAGCAAGGCTTCCAGCAACAGTACGCGATTGAGGTTGGCTTTACCGAGCACCTTCTGGCGCTGTTCGAGGATCCACGCCTGAACTTCCAGCACCTTGCCCTGGCGAGCCTTCTGCGCCAGGTACTGCACCACCTTGCGCATGTCGGCCAAACCCAAGCCGTCATCATCCTGGGTCAACTGGTAGCGCAGAATCAGGTGCGACCAGTCGCAGAACCAGTCGAACAACAGCAACAACGGCACACTGCTCCAGGCCTCGGCCAACTGGCTGGGCGATTGCTGCTGTTTGAGCAGCTTCTTCACCCCGTCGGTCACCAGGGCCCGCTGCTCGCGCACGCCTTGAGCTTGCAGGCTGACAGCCATCAGCGGCGAGCCGGCAGCCAGGGTCAGCAGCTCCTCGCGCTCGGCCTCGTCGTTGTCGGGCAAGGCAGTGGCCAGCCAGGCCTGGCTCTGCGCCAGGCTCGGCTGCGGGCAGACGACTTGCTGGCAGCGGCTCTTGATCGTCGGCAGCAGGCGGCTTGGCTGGTGACTGACCAGCAGCAATACAGTATCGCCCGAGGGCTCCTCCAGGCTCTTGAGCAAGGCGTTGGAGGCATTGACGTTCATCGCCTCGACCGGCTCGATCAGCACCACTTTACGCCCGCCCAGCTGCGCCGTCTGCACCACGAACGACACCAGTTCGCGCACCTGATCGACCTTGATCGGCTTGTCGGCCTCTTCCGGCTCCAGGACGAAGTTGTCCGGGTGGCTGCCAGCCTTGAGCAGCAGGCACGACTTGCACTGCCCGCAGGCGTCCAGCCCCTGCGGCTGCTGGCATAGCAGGCGCGCCATCAACCGTTCGGCCAGGGCGCGCTTGCCGATGCCCTGCTGGCCGTGCAGCAGGTAGGCGTGGGCGTGCTGGGCACGACCGGCCAGTTGCTGCCACAGCGCCTGCTGCCAGGGGTAGGCCTCAGCCACGGCAACGCCCCACGATGCCAGGCAGCAGCGCATCGATGGCACGCTGCACCGCCTCCAGCGGCTGCGCGGCGTCGAGCAGGCTGTAGCGCTGCGGCTCGCCCTGGGCGCGCTGCAGATAGGCTTGGCGCACGGCCTCGAAGAAGGCCTGGCCCTCCTGCTCGAAACGGTCCAGGCGGCCGCGCGCAGCGGCACGGGCCAGGCCGACTTCCACTGGCAGGTCGAAGACCAGGGTCAGGTCCGGGCGCAGATCCCCTTGGACGAATTGCTCCAAGGAAGCGATTCGCGCCACGGACAGGCCGCGCCCCCCCCCTTGGTAGGCGTAGGTGGCATCGGTAAAACGGTCGCACAAGACCACCGCGCCACGCTCCAGTGCCGGGCGAATCACCTCGGCCAGGTGCTGGGCTCGGGCAGCGAACACCAGCAGCAGCTCGGTGTCTGCCGCCATGATTTCATCACTTGGCGCCAGCAACAGCTCACGGACTTTTTCAGCCAGTGGCGTACCACCAGGCTCACGCGTCAGCACCACGTCCAGGCCCTGCTCGCGCAGGCGCGCCGCCAGGTAATCGCGGTTGGTACTCTTGCCCGCGCCTTCGGGGCCTTCCAGGGTAATAAACAAGCCGCTCACAGGCAGTCCTTAATGTTGTTCGTCGGGCGTCGGCACGTCGGCCGGTGCAGCCTCGCTGGCGGGATCCTGCTCAGCAGGCCCGGCTGCGTCCTCGGGCGCACTTTGCGGAGCCGGACTGGACCGGTAATCCGCGCGACGCTTGAGCTGAAACTCGCGCACCGCCGAGTTGTGATCGTCCAGGTCATCGGAGAACACGTGGCTACCGTCGCCACGGGCGACAAAGTACAGGCTGGTGCCATCGGACGGATTGAGCGCGGCATGGATCGCCTCGCGCCCGACCATGGCGATCGGTGTCGGTGGCAGGCCCGTCATGGTGTAGGTGTTGTAAGGCGTCGGCTCGCGCAGGTCGGAGCGGGTGATCTTGCCGTTGTAGCGTTCACCCATGCCATAGATAACGGTCGGGTCAGTCTGCAGCATCATGCCCAGGCGCAGGCGGCGGACGAAGACCCCGGCGATCTGCCCGCGCTCCTGGGGGATACCGGTTTCCTTCTCCACCAGCGAGGCCATGATCAGAGCCTGGTAAGGGTCACGGTAAGGCAGGTCAGTCGTACGCTCTGCCCACTCCTTGGCCAGTACCTCGTCCAGGCGCATGTATGCCTGCTGCAGCAACTCGACGTCGCTCATGCCACGCACGAAGCGATAGGTATCGGGGAAAAAGCGGCCTTCAGGGAACACACCGGTGTGGCCGAGCTTGTCCATCACCTCGGAATCGGAAAGCCCTTCCAGGGTGTGCTTGATCTTTTCATGCTTGGCCACCGCCGAGCGCACCTGGCGGAACGTCCAGCCTTCGACCAGGGTCAGGTTGTACTGCACCACATCGCCACGACGCCAGACGTCGAACAGCTCTTCCACGGTCATGCCGGGGGTGAGGCGGTACTCGCCGGTATGCAGCTGTGTGCCGGCCATATTGAAGCGCCAGTAAAGGCGCAGCCAGACGGCGTCATCGAGCAGGCCATCGGCCTGCATGCGATAGAACATGCGGTTGGGGTTGGTGCCACTGGGCACGTCGAGCATGCGCTCTTCAGCCACATGCAGGGGCTGTTCCAGTACCGAGTTGATCTTCCACGCCGACCAGCCCAGGGCCAGGCCGGCGAGGATCAAGCCCATTTCCAGCAGCAGCAGGAATTTGCGTCTCACGAATTCAGGTATCCAGTAACGTACGGGCAACGGCCTGCAGTTTACGGGTGAGCGGGCCCGGCGACCAGTTCAGCGCGGCAATTCCACGCACGGGCCAGACACCGTAGACACTGTTGCAGACGAACACTTCATCCGCCTGCTGCAGTTCGTCGAACGCGATATCACGCACCTGCACCGTCATGCCCAGCCGTTGCGCCTGCTCCAGCAGGGCACCACGCATCACGCCAGCAACACCGCAACGGCTGAGGTCAGCCGTAAGCAGCACGCCATCGCGCACCAGGAACAGGTTGCTGTATACGCCTTCGACCACCCTGCCCTGCCCGTCACGCATCAGGCCTTCGGCATGCTCGCTGTCCTGCCATTCGGCACGGGCCAGCACCTGCTCAAGGCGGTTGAGGTGTTTGAGACCAGCCAGCAACGGTTGTTCCCCAAGCCGGGTCTGACAAGGGAACAGCCGCACGCCATGCTCGGCATTTTCGACAGGATAGCTGGGCAGCGGGCTGCCCTGGAGGATCCGGCGCGGCGCAATGCCGGCAACCGGCGCGTAGCCACGCTGGCTGTCGCCACGGGTAAGGACCAGTTTGGCGACACCGTCACCGAGCTGGCTGGCGAAACGCAGGATTTCATCACGCACCAGCGCCAGGTCGGCGTCGATGGCCAGGCGCTGACAACCCAGCGCCAGACGGGCCAGATGGCCGTCCAGCAGGCTGGGCCGTGCACCGCGCACAGCGAGGGTCTCGAACAGACCATCGCCGTAGGCCAGGCCGCGGTTCTGCAAATTGATCGCAGTCGCGGGCTGGCCGTCGATCCAGCTGTGCATCAACCGGCGAACCGGCGGAACACCAGCGAACCGTTGGTGCCACCAAAGCCGAACGAGTTGGACAGCACCACATCGATCGGCATGCTGCGCGCCTGGTGCGGCACGAAGTCGAGGTCGCAGCCCTCGTCCGGCTCGTCGAGGTTAATGGTTGGCGGTGCCATCTGGCTGTTGATCGCCAGCACGCTGAAGATCGCCTCTACCGCACCGGCAGCGCCAAGCAGGTGCCCTGTCATCGACTTGGTCGAGCTGACGGCCAGCTTGTAGGCATGTTCACCGAACACGCGCTTGATCGCCGCGACTTCGGCGATGTCACCGGCCGGCGTCGAGGTGCCATGGGCGTTGATGTAGCTGACTGCTTCAGGCTGGATGCCAGCATCGCGCAGGGCATTGGCCATGCAACGGGCAGCGCCTTCGCCGCTGTCGGGTGGCGAAGTCATGTGGTAGGCGTCACCGCTCATGCCGAAACCGACCAGCTCGGCATAGATGGTCGCACCACGGGCCTTGGCGTGTTCGAGTTCTTCGAGCACGAGGGCACCGGCGCCGTCGGACAACACGAAGCCATCACGGCCCTTGTCCCACGGACGGCTGGCACGGGTTGGCTCATCGTTGCGGGTCGACAGCGCACGGGACGCACCAAAACCACCCATGCCCAGGCCGCAAGCCGCCATTTCGGCGCCACCGGCGATCATCACGTCGGCTTCACCGTAGGCGATGTTGCGCGCGGCCATGCCGATGCAGTGGGTGCCAGTGGTACAGGCGGTGGCAATGGCGTAGTTCGGCCCCTGCAGCCCCAGGTGGATAGACAGGAAACCGGAGATCATGTTGATGATCGAACCCGGTACGAAGAACGGCGAAATACGGCGCGGGCCCTGCTCGTGCAGGGTACGGCTGGTTTCTTCGATGTTGGTCAGGCCACCGATACCCGAGCCCATGGCCACGCCAATGCGCTCGCGGTTGGCATCGGTGACTTCCAGGCCGGCGTTGCGCACCGCCTGGAAACCGGCTGCCAGGCCGTACTGGATGAACAGATCAAGCTTGCGGGCCTCTTTGGCCGACAGGTACTGCTCAACCTCGAAGCCTTTCACCGAGCCGCCAAAACGGGTGGAGTAGGCAGACAGGTCCGTGTGTTCGATCGGACCAATGCCACTGCGGCCAGCCAGAATGCCCTGCCAGGTGCTCGGTACATCGGTACCCAGTGGCGACAGCATACCCATACCGGTGACCACGACGCGTCTACGCGACACAGTACTCTCCTTTTCTAATCACAGAGTTTCTTGCCATTGCATTCAAGCAATGGAATGAAATGGCAACAAGCTCTCGGTGCCAGCGAAGCGACGCTGGAGGCTCGCAAAGAAAAAACCGCACGCCGGCAAAGGCAGTGCGGTTCTTCTCGACAAGAAGCGTCGACTACAACGTCTTACGCCTTGTGGCTGTTGACGTAGTCGATTGCAGCTTGAACGGTAGTGATCTTCTCGGCTTCTTCGTCAGGGATTTCGGTCTCGAATTCCTCTTCCAGAGCCATCACCAGCTCAACGGTGTCAAGCGAATCGGCACCCAGGTCTTCGACGAAGGACTTATCGTTGGTCACTTCCTCTTCCTTGACGCCCAGTTGCTCGGCGACGATTTTCTTGACGCGTTCTTCGATGGTGCTCATACCTAGTTTTCACTCCTAATGGACATATGTCAGGCAGCTGGCCGGTGACCAAGTTTATAGAAAGACGTTCGCTTTTCAAGCGGAACGAACCTTCCCTTTAGCCACTTCAACCGCTGCCTGGAATCTGGTTGCAGCTTTATAACGGATTTTAGGCTCGCAGTATGACTCTTTTTTGAAGCAATCCGTCACATTGCATTGCAGTTTTACATGTACATCCCGCCGTTGACCGGCACGGTCGCGCCGGTAACGTAGCCAGCGCCGTCCGACGCCAGGAACGAAACCACCTTGGCGATTTCGTCAGCCTGGCCCAGGCGGCCCAGCGGAATCTGGGTCTGCAGGGCTTCGCGCTGCGCTTCAGGCAGCTCGCGGGTCATGTCGGTGTCGATGAAGCCCGGGGTCACCGAATTGACGGTGATGCCACGCGAACCCACTTCACGCGCCAGGGCGCGGCTGAAGCCTTCGAGGCCGGCCTTGGCCGCCGCGTAGTTGGCCTGGCCGGCGTTGCCCATGGCACCGACGACCGAACCGATGCTGATGATACGACCCCAGCGCGCCTTGGTCATGCCACGCAGCACGCCCTTGGACAGACGGTAGAGGCTGTTCAGGTTGGTGTCGATCACGTCGAACCACTCGTCGTCCTTCATGCGCAGCATGAGGTTGTCGCGGGTGATGCCAGCGTTGTTGACCAGAATGGTCGGCGCGCCGAACTGCTCGCCAATGGCGCCCAGCACTGCTTCCACGGACTCGGCACTGGTAACGTTCAGTTCCATGCCGGTGCCGGTGATGCCGTGTTCTTTCAGGGTGGCGGCGATGCGCTCGGCACCGGAAGCCGAGGTGGCGGTACCGATCACGGTCGCGCCCTGGCGGCCCAGCTCGAGGGCGATGGCCTGGCCAATACCACGGCTGGCGCCGGTGACCAGTGCAACTTTACCTTGCAGGCTCATGCAAGCTTCTCCAAATCAGGCCAGCGCCGCACGGGTGGCGGCGACAGCGTCAGGGGTATTGAGGTTGTAGGTGGTCACGCCGTCGGCGCAACGCTTGTTCAGGCCGGCCAGAACCTTGCCCGGGCCGCATTCGACCAGGTTGACAGCACCGTTGGCTGCCAGGGTCTGCACGCACTCGACCCAGCGTACCGGCTGGTAAAGCTGCGCCAGCAGGTCCTGCTTCAGCGCATCGAGGTCGGCGGCGACGGCAGCGGTGACATTCTGCACCACCGGGATCTGCGGAGCCTTCCATTCGATGGCGTTGACGAACTCGGCAAAACGCTCGGCAGCCGGCTTCATCAGGGCGCAATGCGACGGCACACTGACCGCCAGAGGCAAGGCGCGCTTGGCACCTTTGGCCTTGCAAAGCTCCATGGCGCGATCGACCGCAGCCTTGTTACCGGCGATGACCACCTGGCCTGGCGAGTTGAAGTTGACGGCACTCACCACTTCGTCTTCGGCCGCCTCGGCGCAGATTTCCACGACCACGGCGTCGTCCAACCCCAGGATCGCAGCCATGGCCCCGTGGCCGGCTGGCACGGCTTCCTGCATCAGCTGGCCACGGCGCTCGACCAGGCGCACGGCGTCTTTAAGCGACAGAGCACCGGCAGCGACCAGGGCGCTGTATTCACCCAGGCTGTGGCCGGAAACGAAAGCCGGCTGCGCGCCACCTTCTTCCAGCCACAGGCGCCACAGGGCGATGGAGGCGGTGAGGATCGCCGGCTGGGTCTTGTCGGTTTGGTTGAGTTGTTCTTCCGGGCCTTCCTGGACCAGCTTCCACAGGTCGTAACCCAGAGCGTCGGAGGCCTCCTTGAAGGTCTCGACGATCACCGGTTTTTCGGCGCCCAGCTCTTTGAGCATGCCCAGCGACTGGGAACCTTGACCGGGGAAGACGAATGCGAGGGATGCAGACATTGAACAAGCCCTTATGATCTTGTCGTCGAATGGGGTGCGCCGAGCCCTGAGCTAGACGCAGAATTTGAAAACTTGGATGGATACGCAGACCAAGCGGTCACATTTAAGCACTTCATCGGCGAAATGCCTAAGGCAACAAATCTTCAAGGCGGCCATGCAGCCGCTGCGGAAGGTTTTCCTGGATCTCGATCAGCGCCCGCTGGATCGCACTTTGAAAACCCTGCACACCCGCCGAGCCATGGCTCTTGATGACGATGCCCTGCAGCCCGAGGAAGCTCGCGCCATTATGCCGCGCTGGCGCCAGGTCGGCCTGCAGGCGCTTGAGCAGCGGCATCGCCACCGCCCCGGCTACCCGCGACAACGCGCCACCCTTGAACAGCTTCTCGATACGCTCGCCGATCATGGTCGCCAGGCCTTCGCTGGACTTGAGCAGGATGTTGCCGACAAAGCCGTCACACACCACCACATCCGCCTCGCCGCGGTACAGGCCGTCACCTTCGACGAAGCCGACATAATTGAGGCCGCGGGCATTCTGCAGCAACGTGGCAGCCAGCTTGACCTGCTGATTGCCCTTGATGTCCTCGGTACCGATGTTCAACAGCGCTACGCGCGGCCGGTGAATGCCCAAGGCCTGGGCAGCCACGGAGCCCATGACGGCGAACTGGTAGAGGTTCTCGGCACTGCAGTCGACGTTGGCACCCAGGTCGAGCAGTTGGCAGTAGCCTGCCTGCGTCGGAATGGCCGCGACCATGGCAGGCCGATCGATACCCGGCAGGGTCTTGAGCACAAAACGCGACAACGCCATCAGCGCCCCGGTATTGCCAGCACTGACGCAGGCCTGAGCCTTGCCGTCCCGCACCAGTTCAAGGGCGATGCGCATCGACGAATCCGGCTTGCCACGCAACGCCTGGGATGGCCGCTCGTCCATACCGATCACCTCACTGGCGGCGACAATCTGCAGGCGCGCGCGATCCGCAGCTGCAAGGCCGCTGACAAGATCTTCAAGGAGGGAGGGTTGACCGACGAGGGTCAGGTGCAGCGAGGGGGTAGCCGAAAGGCAGGCAATGCTAGCCTGGACAATGCTGCGGGGACCGAAGTCCCCGCCCATTGCGTCGATCGCGATGATCTGAGCGGACAAGGATTACTCGTCAGCGCCCTTGTCGATCACTTTACGACCACGGTATACGCCTTCTGGCGAAACGTGGTGACGCAGGTGTACTTCACCAGTGGTCTTTTCTACCGACAGCGCGTTTTCCGACAGAGCGTCGTGCGAACGGCGCATGTCACGGGCAGAGCGGGATTTTTTGTTCTGCTGAACAGCCATAATTGATTAACTCCTAAACGTTTGGGTCACGCTTTAACTGCGCCAAAACACTGAACGGGTTGGACCGCGATACCTCGTCCTTGCTCGATTCGGGCTCGTCTGCGCCCGCCGGCTGCTGGCATTCTTCCGGATGATGAGCAGGCACGATAGGCAAGGCGAGCAGCAGCTCCTCCTCGACCAAGGCCTGCAGATCCAAAGGATCTTCGCCCAGTTCCAGCACGTCATAGCCTTTCGGCAACGACTGGGTATTCGCACCCTCCTTCACCACGGCGTAAGTACATTCGCTGTGGATCGGCAGGGTGACCAGCTCAAGACAACGCTGGCAAACCATTTTGACCTCGACGTCCAGCTCGCTGTGGATAACCACCACGTGCTGTTCATCTCGTTCAAAATCGAACTTCGCCTGCACCGTACCGACATCGTCGGAAAGCGGGTCGCAGAGTCTTTCCAAATCAGCGAGTTGCAGCGTACCAGTGATGGATACGCCTCGGTCGGCTAATTTGCGCGGGTCAACGTGAGGTGGAATCGGGTCATTCAACATAGGCGCAGCATTCTAGGGATGCCCCCCGCCCCTGTCAAAGGAAATTCGGCGGCATCTTGCATGTTAGAATCAGGTTCAACTGACCAGGAGTCTATCATGCTGCCTCTGTTGCTGGCTTCCAGCTCTGCCTACCGGCGCGAACTGCTCGCGCGCTTGCGCCTGCCCTTCACCTGGGCAAGCCCCGACCTAGACGAGCAGCGCCTGGCTGACGAGCCCGCCGTGGAGCTGGTCCGGCGCCTGGCCAGGCAAAAGGCAGAAGCACTGGCTGACAGCCACCCGCAGCACCTGATCATCGGCTCAGACCAGGTAGCGGTACTCGGGGAGCAGATTCTAGGCAAGCCACACACCTTCGAGCGCGCCTGCGAGCAGTTGCTAGAAGCCAGCGGCCAGCAGGTGACTTTCCTGACCGGGCTGGCGCTGCTCAACACCGCGACCGGGCAATGCCAGGTCGACTGCGTGCCATTCACGGTAACAATGCGCGAGCTGGATCGGGAGCGCGTGGAGCGCTATGTGGAGGCAGAGCAGCCACTGGACTGCGCAGGGAGCTTCAAGGCCGAGGGGCTGGGCGTGAGCTTGTTTCAGAGCACCCACGGTTGTGACGCGACCAGCCTTATAGGGCTGCCGCTGATTCGACTGGTGGATATGCTGACCAAGGAAGGCGTGACGGTTCCCTGAGCCTGGCTTGAGGGTTGTGGCGCCTGAGAGATCGAGCGCCG